>JALGTI010000192.1 GCA_029821455.1 Candidatus Zipacnadia bacterium
CTTGCCGGTTAGCAGCTCGCGGTCCCAGATGCGGGTGTGACTTATCTCGGCGTAGGTCAGGGCCAGCAGGCAGGCGTCATCCCACGGCTCGGCGTCGGGCGGGATGTAGACGGCGATGCGTGGTGCGGTGGCCAGGTGGATGCGCTGCATGTTTTCTCGCTCGATGAGTTGGTAGATCTGGCCACGCTGCGCCTCATCAACGCGCTTCCAGGAGACACCTAGGTCAGCCGCACGCTGGCGCACATCGGGGCGGTCAGGCAGTAGGAACGAGCCGCACCGGTAGTTGAGCAGCCACTCGCATTCGTAGCTGCGGGGCTCTTCGAGGCACCAGTAGGCGAGGCCATAGGCCCGCAGGTGGTCAGTCTGGGCCGCATCCATTGGCACCAGCAGGCTGGTGGCCCCTACAGGTGCGCTAAGGACCAAACCCAGAATCATAATGGACAAGGCACGGCAGTTCACGAGAACTCAGCATCCTCCTCGTCACCCAGGGTCGCGCCAGTAGTGTAGACGTCATCCACCAGCAGGAAGTTGGCCCCACGAAGCTGGTGGGGCTTGCGAGCCTCAAACGCCCCGGTCATATTATTGCGCCTCTGGAGTGGGCTGAGGCCCACCTGCGGGTCAGTGTTACGCACCCGGGCTAGCACGTCTTCGCAACAGTCAATGCCCGTCAGCCTTTCCAGCCGCCGGCAGAGCAATATGGCTTGGTCAAAGCCGCGCCAGCGCCGGCGGACCGGGTGTAGAACCACGGGCACTACTCCGTGTAGGTCTTCGAACGGCAGCGGGAAGGGCATCTGCGGCTCCTCAGCAATGCGTTGGGCCAGCAGCTCAGCCAACGGGTCGAGCAACTCTCGCCGGCCCCGGAACTTCAGTGCCAGCACCGCCTCCCGCAGTGTGCCCCGATGCGGGCCAATTGCTCTGGCTCCGTCAAGTGGGAAATCCGCAGAGCGGCACTTGCTGCACGGTTGTCCTGCGGGAAGGCCAGGTGGCGCGGTTTGCCCACAAACCGGGCAATACGGTGGGGTGATGAACTCGAAGGCATTGCGGCAGGTTCGCCCCAGCGTCTCGCACACCGCGCAGCGAGGCGGATAGACAAGCTCCAGAAGCTCCATCCACAGTTGGCGGATTGACGAAGCCATATCCCCAGTTACCTCGAAGTCGCGCGAAAGACGCCCGCGCCAGACACGGGCAGGGATGCCCATGCTACGGGAGCAACATCTGCGCCGCGTCCCTGACGGTGCAGACCAGCACCCGCTCTGGCTTTGCGGCGCAGTGCTGCAGCAAGGCCGGCAACATGCGGTTATCCGGGTCGTGCAAGTAGTGCGAATACGGATGCCATACGGGTATCCAGAGCAAGCGATTCTCGTAGGCGAAATCTGCGGCTGACAGATTGTAGCCTATCCACTCATCGAGAGCGTCGGGCGCCGTCCAGGGACAGCACCATCCGTCGGGCACAGGTTGGTGGCCGTGTGCTACGCGCCAGGCGCCGTAGGTCTGCGGGTCAATGCACTTGATCCCATCAAACCACGTGCGGTCCGTGTATCCCTGGACCGGTATTTCGATCAAGCCCGTGGGATATGCATAGACCGGCTCACGCTTTGAGGCCTCGATGGCGAACTGCTGGTCTTGGCCATAAAGGCGGTGGCTGTAGCGGCCACTGACCCACTGGAAGCCGTTGTTCAGGATGACTTCCTGGTTGGCCTTGAGCCCATCGAGACCGCGCGCGTAGCCGCCGGGTCCCCTCAGCACGGTTGATTGCCAACCCAGGCGCTCCTTGAACAGCTCGTTGGTCAGTACCAATTCGTCGTCAAGCCTCGTGACGTCGTCGGTGGTCAGGGCCAGGTGAGAGTAGGTGTGCGAGTCAATGATATGTCCGCGCCGGAGGATTTCCTTAAGATACTCCACGACACGCGGTTCTTCCAGTCCGTTGCCGATCTGGAAGAAGTGCAGCGTAACACTGTACTGTTCGGCGGTGTCGCACAGCCGGAGCATATACTCATGGAGAAACGGCGGGGTCCGGCCATGGCAGACGCCATCGGGTGCATAACCCCCGGCCGTGTCAGTGTCGTAGCTGAGCGCAATGACGCAACGCACGCCCTCCGGTAGCCGTACTTGGATGGGAAGATGTTCCGTGCTGAAGGTCGACTCCATTCGACGATCTCTCATTGAAGCCGAGGGCCTCGTCTAAGCCAGACGGCTGATGCCATCCATATCAGCTTCGGGTTCCTCGCCTAGCATAGCCAGGACCGTCGGCGCGCCATCCATAATGTTAGGAGTGTCTCCGGACAGTTCTACGCCGTATGTGAGCCAAAACGCGTCACCGTAAGTATGCATTCCGGTGATTGCGCCACGGCTGAATAGCTGCTGCTGACCCAATGTCCCCTTGAGATCATAGCCATCGTGCGGCACAGCCACGAGGTCGGGGGCATTCCGCGCTTGCGGGCCGTGGTAGAGCTGCTCCCGGCGCAGAGTCTCAGCAATTGTCGGGCTGCCATCCTCCCGGTCGTGAAGCTCGGCCAGACCGGCCTGTAACTGTTGGAGTAGCACTTCCGCCTCGTCTTCATCCACGCAGCCGTGCGGGAACGTGCCCTTCAGATTGACATAAAAGCGTCCTGGTGTCATCGAGAACACCCGGGTCTGGCCATCGAGATCATCGAAGCGTGGGCGCTCGCCCTCAGGCTCCACCAACAGGCCTTCCTCCCGCAGCCAGACGTTGAGGTGCACCTCTTTCTTCAGTGTACAGAAGCCGTGATCAGAGAGTACCAGTAGCCGGTCCTTCTCCTTCAGCAAGGCGACGATTTCGCCGATCATCCCGTCAATGGCGCGGTAGTAGTCCACAAAGCGTGAGGCCCACTTCTTGTCGCCGGTTTCATATAGCTCCCACATAAAGTGGTTGATGCGGTCGGTGCCCATAATGTGGCACTGGGCGAAGTCCCATTTCTCCTCCCGTAGGAGCGACAGGAACGATTCCCTGCGTGCTTGGAACGTGTGCATTAAGTCATCATAGAACTTGTCCAGCGATTCCCGGGCCAGCCAGGGGTCAACGTCAATCTTGTAATTGTGCCTCGCCAGGCGCTCGGCAAGTTGCGCCGGCCAGGTGGCACCCTCAAGCTTCGGTGACAGGAAGCCACCGACCAGCAAGCCGCTAACCTGCCTCGGCGGGTAGGTCACCGGTACGTTCATCACGATGACGCGCTTGCCACGCTTGGAGAGAATCTCCCAGAGCGCCTGGCTCTTCATCGCTGCGGCGTTGGGGATGTAGGACTGATAGCTGCCCGGGCGCAGGTCCTGGAAGCCGAAGATGCTGTGCTTGCCCGGATTCTGACCCGTCATATAGCAGGTCCACGCCACACAGGAGACGGTCGGCTGGACTGACTCGGCACGCAGGAAGCTGCCCTCTTTCACGAGAGCAGCAAAGCTAGGCATACTGCCATCTTCCAGCCGCTGCTGCAGGAACGGATATGGCACTCCGTCGAGGCCCAATACCAGCACGCGCCGGGGTTGTTTGCGTGAAAGGAATGGTATGCGCATCAACAATTCAATCCTCCAGGTTTCGTGCAAAAAGTATTCTGGCCGTCTGCACTATAGACCTTGAGCAGGCCACGAATCAAGTGCGGACGGCCACTGCTTATGTCAATGACAATGAGGGCAAGCTGCGGGTTCGACAAGCTCACCGTCCTGAGTTTATCGAAGGACAAGCTCACCGTCCTGTCTTCAACCCTGAGGCTCAGAGCCGAAGGGAGCTAGTCGAAGGAGAAGCTTGCCCTACCGAAGGAGCTGGTAGCGTAGGGGCCCAGCCCCACATCAAGATTGCGTAGCATGGACATTCAGCCCACGCCGACTGCTGGCAAGCTGGAAGCTTGCTCTACTATCAGGGGACTAGTGCAGGCAACTTGTGCCTACATATAGCCCAGCCCCTCCAGCCGCTCGGCCACCTGTTGCTCTTCATCGGCGGAATATGGCTGTTCGCGGTCAGACGAGGCAAGATAGCCCAGCTCTTCCAGCTTGGCCATGACCAGATCGGCGGCCTCATCGGGGCTGATTTGCTCGGTATTGATGACCACCTCGCCGTTTTCCGACTCTTCGTAGGGCATGTGCCAGCCGGCGATGTCGTTGATCTCACCACGTTCGCCTCGGGCGTAGAGACCCTTGGGATCCCGTTGCTTGCAGGTCTCCAGAGAGGCCACAACTGAGACTTCTACGAAGCGCGGGCAGTATTCCCTCGCCCGGTCGCGGTGATAGCGCAAGGGCGAGACCGCGGCCACGAGCACATTTGCCCCGTACTTGCTCAGCAGCATTCCCATCCACGCCAGGCGCTTGGTGTTCTCGTCGCGCGCCTCGGCAGTATAGCCGAGGTTGGGAGAGAGGTTCTGTCGCACCTCGTCAGCGTCCAGATTCTCGACCGGCAGCCCGCGTGCCTGCAGGCGCTCCTGTACCTTCCCTGCAATGGTTGACTTGCCCGAAGCCGGTACTCCTGTGAACCAGATGACTGCTCCCTGCGCCATAGCTAAGCCTCTCCTCCAACGTGTTATATGAGTGACTGGCCCTCCATATCGGCCGGGGGATCAATGCCCATTGACTTCAGAATCGTAGGCGCGATGTCCATAAGCTGAGCGCCTTCGAGGCGCTCACTCTTGTTCTGGCCTGGCTGCCGCACAGTCACGATTCCGTAATGATCGTGCACTGCATCATCAGGCCCTATTTCGGTGTCGAAGCTGTAGATGCTGTCGTGGCCGATGTCCTGGCCCGCACGCCAGCTCAGGTCATCCAGATAGACCAGCAAGTCGGGCGCTTCGTTCACATACGGGCCAGTGAAGATATCCTGGGGCCGATGGCAGACGGTAGCCAGCTTGCTGCCGCCGTCATCAGGTATGCTGGCGATCTTCTGAGCTAGCTCGTTACGCACCGACTCATACTGCGATGGCTCCACCAGGCCTTGCGGCTCACGGCCTTTGACATTCATGAACACGCGTGCATAATACCCACCCCAACCCCACGCTGTCGTATTGGGCCAGTCCACCAGTGATGCATCAAAGCGGGTGACCTCGCTGAGGGGTTGCTTCAGCCGCAGATAGCCCTCTCGGATGAACCAGTCATTGATATTCAGTGACCCCTTCATACACTTGGCGCCGTGGTCGGAGACGACGATCACAGCACCCTCGCCGAAGACTTCTATCAGGTCTCCAAGTTGCTTGTCCAAATGGGCGTAGTAATCTCTGATGCAATTCTCAAACGGGTTGCCACGCTCATACTTACGGTGCTGAGGGTCAATGAACTTCCAGAAGCCGTGGTGGATGCGGTCAGGCCCCATCTCTACCAGCATAAAGAAATCCCAGCGCTCTCGCTCCAGCAGCCACTTCGCCACCCGAAAGCGCTTGTCGGTCATCTCGTAGATTTGATCCAGCAGCCACTGCTTGTCATCGGTGCGGAAGTCCTCGCAGTCAATGATGTAGCCATCGGCGATGCGCTCAATCTCAGGCTTGAGGCTGTCTGGGTATGTGTACTGGCTCTCATTGGCCGGCGTCAGGAACGAGGAGACCATCACTCCATTGACGGGTTTGACTGGATAGGTCTGCGGCACATTCAGCATACATACACGCTTGCCGTGGGTAGAGAGGATATCCCAGACACGCGGCTCTTTGACGGCGCTTGAGGTAGCAATCCAACGGCTTTCCACATCACCCGGCTTGCGGTTGCGAAAGCCATAGAAGCCCAGCTTGCCGGGGTTCTTTGAGCTGAGCATGCAGGTCCAGGCCGGGACGGTGATGGGCGGATGGCTGGAGCGCAGCGGGCCCCACAGGCCGCTGTCGACGAGGCCACGGAAGTTCGGCATCACCTCCAGGAACTCACCGAAGAGCTGCTGATGTGGCGCACAATCCCAACCGACTACAAGGACGCGGTTACCTGGCAATGGGCACTTCACCTTCTATCTCAAACCCACAGGGAGGTCCTACGGGCCGGATGGGGCCCCACACCTCCCCCATTCGGCCCCTCCTCTTCAGGCTACGAACGGGTTTTCAAAACTTCTGATGACCTCAAAGACCTCTGGCCGCATAATGCGCGGGTCAGGCGGAGTGCCCTCCTGGATGCTCTGGCGGATGACAGTCCCGCTGAACGAGATGATGTCATCTCCGCTATGTGGGCAGGTGCGGTTGGAGGCCACGCGCCCGCACTTGACGCAGTACCAGAAGTCCCCACGAATGGTGATGGGCTGAATCTCAATGTCGGCAAATTGCGGCTTGTCGAACATCTCACAGGCCTCTTCCTCGCCATAGTAATCGCCCACCCCAGCATGGTCACGGCCGATGATGATATGGGTACAACCGTAGTTTTTGCGCATAATGGCGTGCATTATCGCCTCGCGTGGGCCGGCGTAGCGCATCTCCGTGGGCAGGATGTTCAGGAACACGCGGTCCTGGGCGAAGTAGTTGTCAATCAGTACATGGTAGGCTTTGAGAATAGCATCGTCACGGAAGTCGCCTGACTTCTTCTTGCCGATGATGGGGTGAATCAACAGGCCATCAACCAGGCCCAGTACGGTTTTCTGCAGGTCCTCGTGGCCGACGTGAGGGACATTGCGAGTCTGGAATGCCACCACGGACTTCCAGCCCCGGCTTTCGAAAGCCTCGCGCGTCTCGGCAGGGAAGAGGTTGTCATCGGCGTAGGGCCCCCGGTCGTTGTCTATCAGGTCAAGCGTACCGCCAACCAGGTAATCACCCCTCTGCGAGTAGCCTGCCACACCGGGGTGCTTTATGTCCGCCGTGCCGAACACTACCTCCGCAGCAGCCAGCTTATCCCAGGTGAAGACCTCCTCAACATGCATAATCGCCAGCGGCTGGTCGGGCCTGGTCTCATCATA
>JALGTI010000193.1 GCA_029821455.1 Candidatus Zipacnadia bacterium
CAATAGTCCGCAGATGATGGGGTCTATGATGACATCGAACTTGCCGGCCGGCGCGCGCTTGGCCGACAGTAGTGCCACTGCCTTACGTGCAGCTACACCCGCGAATTCATCCGGATCCAGCGACTTAATCAGCTCGTAACCTCCAATATTGGCCCGACGCTTGGAGGCCCACTGCAGTTCGCCGTCGTCTGTCGCGGTAACGAAGACACTGACAGAGCAGCGTACCCCCCCGATCTCCAGATAGGTCCCTTGGGTATTGGCCAGGTGTGTGGTGCCGGCGCTGTCGGCATAGGAAGCGACCGAGTTGGCCAGCTTATCACCAGCCTCGCCGCGCGCGGTCTCCTCCAACGCAAAGATAGCCGCCACGCGCTCCTCCAGTGGCACCTCCCGGGGGTCAATCTCGAACTCTGCGCTAATCCTGGGGGTCAGTCACACTGGGGCTGGCAGCGCGGGCCATGCTGATGGCATCGTCCAGGCAGCTCAGCAGTTCCTGCCGGTCAACGCGATTGGTGGGAGCAAATCCCCAGGCCCCGTCCACCAGCACCCGGATGCCAGCCCCCGCACTGTCCCCGGCCGAGATCTTATCCGCGCGGCCATCCTGGACCACTATCGAGGTACCGGCACTTTCGGTGATACGGATATCAGCAAAATCGGCGCCCTGCTTTGAGGCCGCCGCCAGGACCCCTTCTATTAGCTCACGCATTCTTGTCCTAACCGCCCTCTAATTCGTTTTGTCCTTGCCCTTGCCTTCATCTCTGCCCACGGCTTGCCCGACAATGAAGGCTACTATCAGCATCAGACCAGCGACGATGAGGTAAGGGATTCCGGGCGTCCGGAAAAATCCATCCAAGAGCGCGACAATTCCTATGAAAAGGAATATGACAGCCAGGGCCACACAGGCGAACAGCACCGCCAGCATTGCCGCCTTTAGGGCCGCGGTTCGCAGCGGCTCCACCACGATGCTACGGACGCTGTCCCGGGCCTTCTGTTTGAGGCTCTCACCGACCGCGGCCACAACCTCGCCTACCACCCTACCTGGCGCAGATTCTGCGGCATCGCTCCCCGTGCTTTTTTCTGCATCGGTCTCGTGCTCTGGCATCTTGACCACCTCAGCAGTTTTGCCTTCGCTTATGTCCGGCTCTTGGACGCTATTGTTCAACCGAGGGCAAGCGGTGGGACCTTGCCTTCCGCCTTCTTAGTCGTGCTGCGGTCGGCTCGATAGCTCTGAACAATCCGTACAACAGGGGCGAAAAGACTCGGTGCCAGTTGCCGACGTATTCAACATACCGGGCATTGAAACCTCTCTTGAAACGGTTCAGCCCGGCCAGGTGCTCATCTTGAGCCTGCCCCTCCACCTCCCGCGCCACGCCGCGCATATCATATACCGTGCACCCCTGTTGCTTGGCCCATAACATCATTTCCCATTGCAGCAGGTGATTGGGCATCTTGTTGCGGTGGTTATTGCTGGACGCTCCATAAACGTACCAACATTGACTGCCCAGGGCAAATGCGATAGCCGCTCCAACTGCCTCGTCGCCCACGTAAGCCAGAAAGACCTTGGCTAGTCCACCTTCGACGACGATTTTCCACATATCGTGGAAGTAAGAGCGGGCCCTCACGACGAAGCCATCGCGGTTTGCAGTGACCAGCAGAAGATCATAGAAGACGTCAATGTCGTCCAGGCCACTAGCCTGACGGACCGTCACACCCTTGCGGCGGGCCAGGCGGATGTTGTAGCGCCATTTGCTGGCAAAGCTGGCCAGCAGCTCGTCTTCGGGCGGCGTGATGTCCACCTTCATCACGTACTGCGGCTGCGTGCTGCCAAAGGCGCTCTTATGTCCCTCAATGGGACGGAAGCCCACTGAGGCAAGCAGACTGCAGCCTGCCGCGTCGCGGGCCTCGATGGCCGGGTCAACTTGGAGAGCCATAGCCGAGTGCTGCCTAGCCAGTTCCCTGAGCTTTGCTCCCATCTCTACAGCCACCTCAGCATCGCCTGCGTCCAGAATTGGGCCACGCGGTGCGTAAAACAAGCACTTACCCAGGCCGGGGATACTGCGCTTGAGCACAAGGCAGGTCGCTGCCAGCTGGCCATTGCGTTCCACTGCTACAGGGAGTGGCTTCCAGCCGGTGCGGCTCTTCAGCTCCCCCCACTCCCAGCACTGCAGCACATCGCCGCGCGGCGAGGCGGCGATAAACTGGTTCCACTCCTCGCGCCTGCTTTCTGGCCAAAGCATATTCAACACCTGCCACCGCTGATCAATCGCCAACGCCCTCTGTTGTCCGCCAGGCCGGCGCTTCCAGTCCAAATGCCGCGGCCAGGATGGCCCGGGCCACGGGAGCCGCCCACTTGCTGCCGTGGCCGGCCTCGGAAATCACCACGGCACAGGCGTACCTCGGATTCTCGTACGGTGCGAATGCCACGAACCAGGCATGGGTAGGTCTGTCGAGCCGGTGTTGCGCTGAACCGGTCTTACCGGCTACACGGATGGGGAAGTCGTGAAACTGTAATCGCGCCGTGCCGTGTCTGGATGTACAGGCCAGCCGCATCCCGCGCCGCACCTTGGCCAGCGCCTCAGGGTCAATGTCAAGGTCCTGTGGCGCTTGCGGCTGCCGCAGCTCCAACCCGCGCCCTGTATAGTCTGGCCACCGAATCTTCCTAATCAAGGTAGGGTGCACCAGCTTGCCCCCATTGGCAACGGCAGCCGTAGCGACCGCCATCTGCAAGGGCGTTACTGTCAGGTCGCCCTGACCAATGATCATGTTGAGGGTATCCCCCTCCCACCACTCATCTCGCTTGATGTTCTTCTTCCACTCCGGCGTCGGCACGAACCCATCCGCCTCACCGGACAGTTCAATGCCTGTTCGCTTGCCCAGCCCGAAACGATCAGCGTATTCGGCCAGCATCGTACTAGTCACCCCGGCCTTGCGGGCCAGACTGTAAAAGTATATGTCACACGACTGCGCAATGCCCTGATAGAAGTCCATCCGTCCGTGGGCTTTCCAGCACTTGAAAGGCTGGTGCTCGTGGCCCACGCGGATCTTGCCCTCGCACAGGAATGTCGTGTTGGTCTTGATTTTACGCTCGCAAAGTGCGGCCGTCGCTGAGATCATCTTGAAAGTAGAGGCCGGGGGAAACAACCCGGCAATGGCATAGTTGAATTGTGGCTTGTGAGGATCGCTCTGCAACCGTTCGAGTTCTTTGGCACTCCAGCCCCGCACCCACTTGTTTGGGTCGTAGCCCGGTACGCTGGCTAATACCAGCACCTCGCCGCTGTTGACATCCAGGAGCACGGCTGCGCCCACACTGACGGGGCCGGCCTTGGTGGCATGCTTCAGTGACCTCTCCGCTACTGCCTGCAGGTGAGTGTCGAGGGTCAGATACACGGCCGCGCCTGGCTGCGGGGCACGGCGGTCCACCGGCGGGCCGGCTGGCTCACCAGTGATGGTCACCTCATAGCGGGTGCGGCCCCGGATGCCCTGCAGCATTGGCACCGGCGGGTCCTCGGAGGTGTCCAGTTCACAGGATTTCTCAATCCCCGACTTGCCGATGATGGAATTAGGAGTGTATAAGCTCTCCTGTATCCGTTCGTGGCCGGGGATGGTTGGCCCCGCCGCCGCGGCAGGCACCGGAATGTCCTTGAAACTATCGTACTCGCCGGCGTTGATGCCTCTGGCGTAGCCCAGCACATGGCAGGCACGCTCCCCTAGAGGATAGAACCGCCGGCTGACCTCTACTACCTCAATCCCAGGCAGTTCGTAACTGTGCTCCTCGATCTGGGCAACTACCTCAAGTGGGATATCTTCGCCGATCTTAGCCAGCGGGGCAGACTCCACGTTGGCGCGCGAGGCCTTCACATTCGCCACGGCCTCCCGCACCTCCACCGTGGTGGGCTTGCTGGGCAGGATGCTGGCGAGCTGTTGAATCACCTTCTCTGCTTCCCCTTCATCGCTGGGGAAGTCGGCGGGCCTGATATTTATGTTCCAGACCGCGCGGTTGTCGGCCAGCACCGTGCCATTGCGGTCGTAGATGGTCCCCCTCGGCGCAGGCTCCCAGACCTCCTTTAGCCTGGTGCTGGCAGCAGCCTCGGCATAGTCTTGCCATTTGAACAACTGAAGCTGCCACAGTCTGCCGACCAGAATCAGCATCGCCACCGCTATGGCGGCGGCTAAGACCTTGAAGCGTAGTAACAGCACAGTGGGTTGCGTCACTGATGAACCTCTCGAGGAACCACACGTTCCTCCATCTGACCGTCCCCAGAATGGGGCGGTTACTCTTCGGGTGGGCCGCCTTCTTCGTTCGCTGGGGCAGGCGCAGGTGGCTCTGGCTCCGGCTCTACAGGAGCCGGCGCAGGCCCATGAATCCTACACGGCTTCGGAATGGCATTCTTGGGTATCTGCTTCATCACAGTCTGAGGGCAGAATTCTGTGGCCAATCCTCCGGACTCCACGCAGACGGGTACAGTCACCATCTCCACTTCCGGCTCTGCCTCTCCGGGAGCAGGGGACGACGGCTCCTCGTCACGCGAAGTGGGTGCGGTCACCGGTGGACCGTGGAGTGTGCAGGGCGGCGGTGGCTCCTCGCCTTCCTTGAGCTTGCGCGTTGCGGTCCTGGGGCACCAGGGAGTAGCCAGGCCGCCGGAGTCCAGGCAGATCTCAACCTCCTCCTGCTCCGCAGTGGTAACACCCTGCTTGGTAGCAACGACACCTGGGCCGCTAGGGAAGTCCCCATTACAGCCCAGTATCTCAATTGCCTTGCGTATGAACTCCCGGAACACCGGGGCGCAGAACTGCCCGCCGGCCCCGCGATGCATCGGCGTGTCGTCTTCGTTGCCTACCCATACGGCGCAGGCCAGGTCGGGCGTGTAGCCGACCCACCATGCGTCTCTGTCCTTCTGAGTAGTGCCGGTCTTGCCGCATACCTTCCTGTAGCCGGGTATGGCTGCGCGCCGGCCGGTGCCGGAGGTGACCACTGATCGCATGATGCTTACCATACTGACGCAGGTGTCGCGTCGCAGTACCTGCGTGGGCCGTGGCTCGGTGGCCACCAGTAGGTCTCCCTTATAATTCTCGATCCTCCGTACAAACTGCCGCTCGTAACGTATCCCACCACTGGCGAAGACTGCGTAGCCACTGGCCTGCTCCAGAGGCGACAATTCACAGACACCCAGAGCAATGGAGGGCACCGCCTGCAGCCGCTGCTCGGGTATGCCGATTATGCGAGCAGCGTATCGGACTACCTTGTCGGCGCCTATCGCTTGCACCAGTCGCACTGAGACCAGGTTGACTGATTGCGCCAGCGCGTTGCGTAGGGTATAGTTGCCGCCGTGCCGGGGAGTGTAGTTCTTGGGTCGCCACCATTTGCCACTGGCCAGACGAATGGCGATAGGCTCGGCCGAGAACTGCGTCCCAGGGCCATAGCCGGACTCAAAAGCTGTGGCCCACACATACGGCTTGAACGACGAGCCGGGCTGGCGGCCATATTGCGGCGGCCCGGGGTGCGCGCGGTTATACTGCAGCTTCTCGTATGGCCCCACACCACCAACCATCGCCAGCACGGCGCCGCTGTGCACATCCACGCAGGCCAGCGCGCCCTGCCCGACCAGTCCGCCGCGTATCCGCCCCTGGCGGCGTAGGCTCTCGACCATCTCAGTGAGTTCCTTGCCAGCTACCTCCTGCAAACGCATATCCAACGTGGTGTAAACTCGCAGCCCGCTCTGGTACACGACATCCACTCCGTAGTCCTCACACAGCTTGCGGATCACAAGATGCGTGAAGTGTGGAGCGCGGATTACCGCCACACCTCGTGGCTTCAGTGGCATCAGATTCGATTGAATCTGCATCTCATCCGCCTCGCGGGCTTGCTCCGGCGTTATGTGACCCTGGTGCACCATCGCCATAAGCACCTGATGCCGACGCTGCTTGCACACCTGGGGATGGTTGTATGGCGAGTTGCGGGAGGGACTCTGAGGCAGGCCGGCCAGCAGCGCGCACTCGGCCAGGTCCAGGTCAGCCACCTTCTTGCCAAAGAACATCTTGGCAGCCACCTGGACCCCGTACGCTCCGTGGCCGTAGTAGACTTCGTTGAGGTACATCTCCAGGATTTCATCCTTGGAGTAGGTGCGCTCCAGAGCCAGGGCCAGGACTATCTCCTTGAG
>JALGTI010000194.1 GCA_029821455.1 Candidatus Zipacnadia bacterium
GCGGCCTTCGTGGGCTTTCCTGCCCACGCCCTTTACTGTGCCTCCAAGGCTGCTCTGGAAGCGTTGATTCGGTGTCTGGCTACTGATTATGCGGGTGTCATACGCGTGGTCGGGGTCTGTCCAGGGACCATTGACACCCCAATGCTACGAGCCAGTTGCGCCGGGTGGGACACGCCTGAAGAGGAGCTCTTAGCCCAGGTAGCTCAGAAGATTCCAGTGCGGCGCCTGGGCGAGCCTGAAGATGTGGCCAGGGTGGCTGCTTTCTTGCTCAGCGACGACGCTGGCTATATCAACGGCAGCTCGGTAATGCTGGAGGGCGGCACCCTCGCCCTCCCGCCGTGGTAGGCGGCAGAACCGCTGCTGTGCAGTTCGTGACGCCGATAGCGGGCTTTTGACAGTGGCTGCGCCCCAGCTCTTCGGCCTACGAGACTTGCCGGCGGTGCAAGATAATCAAGGATAGCTCCGGGCGGCAGTTCAAACGCACCGGCGGTGCAATAACACCTAAGCCCCGGCTGACGTACATCTGTCCGGTGTTTGTATTGACAAGTCCGCTGCGTACTTGCGGCGACAGGGAGTGATTACTGGTCCCAAGCCGGGGATGACCACCTGCCCGCCATGGCTGTGGCCAGCGAGAATCAGTTTGACGCGCGGGTCATTGACCTGGTCCGCATAATCGGGGTTGTGCGACAACAGGATAGCGGTGCCATCTGTGGGTACACCCGCCAGGGCGTCGTCCAGGTTCTGCTCGTCTTCCCACAAGTCCCCTACGCCTGCCAGCCATAGGCGGGCACCACGCGGCCAGGTAAGCGTGAGAGGCGCATTGCTGTTCAACAGTTCAGGTATACCAGCCTGGGCCTGGGCAGCCCGGCTGGCGTTGATGCCCTCCCAATGGTCGTGGTTGCCCAGTACCGAATACACTCCAAAAGGCGCTCGCAGCCGCGCCAGCTCTGCCCAGACCGGTCCGATGTACTCGCTACTGCGATAAATGTGGTCGCCAGTAAGAACTATGAGGTCTGGTTTCAGGTCATTGGCCAGCTCAACGATGCGTTTTACATACTCGATTGCAATGAAAGGCCCGTGGTGGATGTCGGTGATCTGGCATATAGTGAGGCCCGCCAAAGCCGGCGATAGGCCAGCGATGGCGATTTCAGTGCGCGTGCTTTGTATCCATCCCTTCTCCCACACTACCATCGGCAGCAAAACCAGCCGTCAGGAACCCACCTGCAGCCCAGGCCAAACGCTGCAGGAACCTCCGTCGTGATATCCTGCTGCTACTGTCTGCCGCCACGCCTGCACCAGCCTTGCTACAATTCTACAACCTCGCCACTCGCCGCTGACTGCTCGGCGGCGAGGCAGGCCTCCACGGCCGCCATAGACTCTTCCGGAGTGATGACGGTCGGCGGCTGGCCGGTAGCTACACAGTTCACGAAGTACCCCACTTCTTTGGGCAGTGCTCCCCAAAGCTCGTTGCGGATTTCCGGCCAGTAGGTCGTGTCAGGACAGTGCCAGCCGTCAGCGTCCAGGACAGAGAAGTTCGGGTGCGTCTCGTGGATATGAACCGAACCTTCGGTACCGATAATCTCCATCCGCTCATCAATCTGGAAAGGGGTGCTGTCAGGCAGGAACCAGACATTTTCCAGCACACCGGTAGCGCCACTGTCAAAGCGGAACATCGTCCAGCCGATATCAGGGTTTCCCAGTCCGCGCACATCCACGGTCTGCGCGTAGGCGCTGATGATGTTGGCCTGGCTGTACCACAACAACAGATCGGTGTCATGGACACCGTCACCTATGATGGGACCGATCTTGGGCAGGACACCTTCACCAACCCAGGCCGGGATGTTGCGGCGGGCGTACATCGAGACAATGTCGCCGATGCGTCCTTCCGCAATGGCTTCCTTGGCCGCCGCGTACCGAGGATTAAAGCGGCAGATGTGCCCAACCATAAAGAAGCCCGGCGCGGCCGCGGCCGCCTGGACAATGGCCTGACAATCCTCCAATGTCGAGGCCATCGGCTTCTCTAAGAGCACGTGCTTACCGGCCTGCAGAGCGGCAATCGCGGGCTCCTTATGCTGGTCGTACATTGTCACTACGCTGACCGCATCCAGATCGGGGTCGGCCAGCATCTCGTTGTAGTCGGTGAAAGTCTTGTCCGCGCCGAACTTTTCACCCAGCTCAGCCAGGCGCGACTCAGTGCGCGTGCACAGCGCGTAGATATTGGCTTGAGGCAGCGTAGCGAGCGCTTCACAGTGCTTTTCCCCGAAAAATCCCAGTCCAATGACGCCATAGTTTACGGTTCTCATTTTAGATCCCTCCTAATAGTTTGAGTCGTATCGCTTCAGGTGGCGCGCCGTGGCTGCTGCGCGATCTCTTCGGCGTGCCGCATTTGGATCCACTTGTTGACAAGCTTGTCTATCGATAGTGGCAATAATCGCATCAGCAGATGAGCGGCTGCGATCATTGACAAGCCGTTTGGTCAGCTACGCCAACTTGGCCATCTCTACCAGATCCTGGTAAGCATGCAGACTCCCATTTAACACTTCCTCTACCGTTACCGACCTGTGGCTCAGCGCCGACTCCAGGATTGCGTAGATGATAGCCACAGAGCGCAGTCCAGTCGCGCCATCAACCTCAGGTGGGCGATCGTTCCTGATTGCCGCCACGAAATCATATATCTCCGCCGCGAGCAGCTTACGATCCGTCACGGGGTCTTCGAGAGAATACGATGCCGGCCGTTCGCCAAACAGCCGTGTCTCAATCTCGTTGAGGTGGTAATCAGGAAGCTCCGCCAGCAGCGCATCATCTGTAAGCATCTCACCGCCGCGGTGCACCTCCAGCGGCATTCCCGAACGGTCAGGGGGCAGGTTGAGCGTTCCCTCGCTACCCAGCACCAGGCGCTTGAACATCGTCTCGCCCATGCTGGCAATGTGCGAGGTCCAGTGCCCCTGCGTGCCGCCTTCGAACTGCAATACCGCTGAGAAACAGTCTTCTGCGTCTACTTTGACATCCACTGGCTCGCCGTCGTACTGCTTGCCGCCGCGTTCAGATTGGACCAGTTGGGCCTGTGCGTAGACGCTCTGTATAGGGCCCAAAAGATACTCCAGAATATATGCCTGGTGAACACATACATCCAGAAGGACGCCACCCGCAGCGAGGCGGTGCCGCCAGGCCGTAGCAATGATACGATTGCCGAGGCCGATTGCCACTTGTAGCACAAAGTTAGGTACGCCTATGACCCCATGGTCGATACACGCCTTCGCCAGACGGTACATCGGGTCACGCCGGTTATTCTCTGCCGTCGCCAGTATCCGCCCTGTTCGCTGACTCGCCCCAACCATGCGGCGGCCTCGGGCCACCGTCAGGGCGAGTGGCTTTTCGCAGATTACATGCAGACCTGCTTCGAGCAATGATGTCACCAACTCATCATGCGAGTGCGGTTCAGTCACCACATCTGCAGCCTGCAAGCGGGGCTCCGCGGCCAGGGCCCCCTCTACGTCCGTGAACACCTTAGGCTTCAAGCCCATGAGTTCTTCCGCCTCTGCGGCGACCTTCGCCGCCGCTTGCTCGCGCATATCACAGACCGCAAGTAGACGGACAGTACCGGGAGCAGCCCGCTCGAGTTCGGCGAGTCCGCGCATGTGCCGCGCGCCCATCATCCCGCAGCCAACTATCAACAAGTTCACAGGTTCCATATGGGGGTTACTCCTTTCTATTCTATACACTCGCCAGCGAGTCCCGCGCCGCATTCAGCAGCTTCACGAACTCGCGCATCCATTGGGTATTATCGTGGAAGGTCCGGGCGGTTACCATATTACCATCCACCACCACCGGTTCATCCACGTAGGTTGCTCCGCAAACCTCCGCATCGAAACGGCACTTGGCGACGGTGGTAATTCTCTTACCGGTGATGACGCCGGCCTTGGCTACGATCTCAATACCGTGGCACACCACGCCAATCGGCTTGCCGGTCTGCGCGAAATGCCGGGTGATGTTCATCAGGTCTTCGTCGTAGCGGATGTACTCCGGGGCCCGGCCACCGGAGAGGACCAACCCTAAATACTCCTCCGGGCGCACGTCGCGGAACGCAATATCCGACTGGAAGTTGTATCCTTTCGACTCTATGGTAATGTCCCAATCCGGGTGCGAATCGTGTTGCACCAGGTGGTAGACACGCTTTTCCGGTGCAGCCACCACCATCTCGTAGCCCTCTTCAGGGATGCGGTAGTATGGGTAGAGGGTATCCGTCACCTCTGCGGCATCGCCAATCACCAGCAGAACCTTCGCTATCATCTCATTCCTTTGCAGTGGGGAGAATTTGCGGCCAGCGAATCCAAGACAGGGCGATCACACGCATTAGTCTCATCCCCGCTCAACGCCAGCCTGCTCAAACGCCGTGCTGAGTACATCGTACGAGAACTGCGCGGCGGCCATCGGCTCGTAGTCCTCGCGTGACCAGACCATCCCGCTGACTTCCAGCGTGATAAATTCATCCCAGCCCGCCTCATCCATCGCCCGCAGGTACGTGGTTGCATCCAGCTCTCCCTGCCCCAGCAGGAGCAGCTCCAAGGTCCCATCGGCATGTTTGATCGCATCTGTAATATGGGTGTGGATAGTGTAGGGTACAAGTGTTTTCACTGCGTCCTCGATGGGCTCGCCGGCCAGGAACAGATGTACGATGTCAAAATGGAGCCTGACGCGCGGGTGGTTAACCGTCTCCAACAGCCAGACGATGCGTTCAGTGCGGTCAACAGCAGCACCATAGTGAGCCTCTCCGGCTATAAGAAAGTCCTCCTGCTCGGCGACCTGCGCGTAGTGGTTCAGTAGGTCAACCATGTGATTCTTTATCTCGTCCCAGTCCTCTTCTTTGCCGCCAAAGCCCAGTGCCAGGATGGGCGGCTCGTCTATGCCCAGGTCACGTGCCAGTTGGGCGCAAAGCCGCATCCGCTCGAGCTTGGCCTCCTGCTCTTCCACACTTGGCGTGTACAGGCCGCCGGTCTGCATAATCGCAGGCACACCCAGGTTATCTCTCCGCAGTAGATCACGCAGTTGCTTGCGGCGGGCGCTGTCCATCTGGTCAGGCGTAGCGCCGAGGTGGGTGGAGCCAATGAAGATTTCAACTCCGTCATAACCCATCCGGGCAAGGGCCGGGAAGGCTTCCTCCAGGGGCACAGTGGGCATTGCATAGGTTCCATAGGCGATCTTCATACCTGTCTCCGATCTTTGTTGAACTGGTGCGTTACAGTCATAACGACACAAGCAACTACTCACACATTGTTGCTTAAGGTCCACAAGCAGTGTACCCCTCGCGCACAAGATTGTCAATGATGGGGCGGAATTTTTTGGGCCCACGGCTATCTTGAATAATAGAGGCGACTCTCGCAGCTTAGCTTGCAGCAGGAACCGCTGCCATGACACACAAGCAGCTGCAGCAGCTCTCCAGGCCGTCGCCAGAAGTGTAGTTGCCGTGGCGAAGATAGTAATAGGGGCTGTATAAAGCCAGAAGAGGGCTTGTTGGCCTCGCTCACGTGCTGGCTGCTAACCCGGATGACGGCACGCTCGGCACGTCCTACATAGGCGGTCCCGTCGATGACAGTCAAAGCGCGAGACTGGTAGTGCGCAGACGGTGATCCCCTCATGCACGAGCTCTCCCTTCAATGCTGCTGATTCAGCTATCAGCTCCTACCTTCACAGAGAGATTGCATTTTTTCTGTGCTTCTGCTATAATACATTTGTCTCTGATGGAGAATATCCATCAGGGCTTTTCTCAGCAACTGGTTGCACTGCCTATCAAAACCGGGCGAAGAAGGGAGGCTATCTCGCTAACGCCAGATTGGCAGTAAGGTCAGCAGCCAGTAAGTCATACACTGTTGGCAGCACGGCGACGCGGACAGGAAACGCAGGACACTGGAACCACTCGCTACTTAGCTGCTTCGGCGTATGAGTGAAGTGCTGCTCTGCAGCAACTTCCTGAGAGATTATGCGAGAGAATAAATATGACCAAGTATATCGTAACTGCCTGTTTGATCGTGCTTCTGGCAGTTCCGGCGCTTGCCCAGGTAAATCCCGCACAGACCGTCCCGTTCGACCACT
>JALGTI010000195.1 GCA_029821455.1 Candidatus Zipacnadia bacterium
GAGATTACCTGACGAGCTGCAGTCCCGAAGGGGGAACCCTTATGCGCCGCCGACGGCCTTACTGTGTTTTGATTTGCATTGTTGCACTGATGCTGATTGCAACGGTAGCCCAGGCCCGCGAGATTCAGTTGGCCGGAATGCGTCTGGGCCAACACGCGATTAACCTGTTGGATGTTTATGGCCAGCCCGATGGTATTGTTATTGGTGCTGCCGGAGGTGGCGGCGCAGGTATGGGCGGCCCGGGCGGCCCCGGCCCTGGGGCCCCAGGAGGAGGGCCACTGATGGGTGCACCAGGAGGCCCGGCCTTTGGGGGGCCGGGTGGCATGGGTGGCCCTGGAGGGCCAATGATGGGAGGGCCGGGTATGATGGGTGCGCCCGGCGGTCCCGGCATGATGGGCGGTCCTGGCGGTCCAGGAGCCTTCCCTGGTGGACCAGGTGGGCCCGGGGGACCAGCCGCAGGTGCGGGACCGGTTGGGGGCGCTACCGGTGGCGATTGACAATATGGAATCAGATGAGACGATGTGGATGTACTGCCGAGGGCCGGTCGTGATAGGGTTCGTGCTGGACCGCGACGGCTACATCAGCAACATCACCATCGCCGCTGAGAAGTGCGACTATGCGCGCACGGCGCTATGGCGGCCTCATCAGTATATCCAACTCGGCGATAGCTTCAAGCGCGTGCTGTATCGCTACGGTGTTCCTGACAGCTACGAGACCTTCGATGGCCGGGTGGCAGGCGAAGCCTCCCCGGGCACTGGCATCATTCAGGTGACGGTGACCACAGGTGGCGGAGCGGCGGGTGCTGCTGGTGGCGGGCCGGGGATGGGGCCAGGTGGCGGCGCTATGGGTGGCCCTGGCGGGCCGGGTGGACCCGGAATGGGCGCGATCTCGCCAATGGGCGGCCAGGGGCTGATCGGCCCACCCGGTGGGATGGGCATGGCTGGCCCCGGCGCTGGAATGGGAGGTGCAGGCGCGGCGGGCACGACGATGGTCTACTCGCGCGACTGCATACTCCGGTATGAGGAGGACAACAACATCACGTTCACGCTGCACAATATGAAGGTGACGCGGATCCACATCTGGCGCTAGCTGCCCCACTCACGATCCAGGTGACCTTGGGCCCCCTTCGACCGAAGGGGGCTTTTCGTCTGTAGGCGTTCTGTGGCATGCGCGTCTCGTCTGCGCATACTTGGGGCAAGCTGGAAGCTTGCCCTACCGAACCCCTACTGAAGCCTACCCTACCCAAACTATCTGCCTTTGTCTGTCGTTGCCCAACCTACCCTCTGGTCTGAAGGGAGGGGGAACAACTGGGCTAAACGCCCCCTCTTAAAGGGAGGGAGAAGAAGCGGGATGCACTCCCCCTGCAAGGAGAGGGGGTAGGGGGTGAGGCCAATGACCCGCACGACAGGTTTACCTACCTCTTCGGCTGGGTATACGAAAAGTTTACGTAACTACCCTCCTCGTTTTTGATTAACTCAACATAGGAATGGCCCAAAATGGCTCTGCTAAGCCATTTCTGGGGGGTGACGCTAGCGTCACCCCCAAGCGACCATATCGGCTCCGGGTTACCCGATTTCGTAGAAGGAATCTGCGGGCGGCCAACGAAATAAGCCCAGTCTAGTGGCGGGCAGCCACCGGCGGAAAGCTGACGCACAATGGATCAGGACGAAATCAAGGAAGAGATCAAGCGCAGAACCGATATTGTGGAGTTGATTTCACAGTACGTCCCGCTCAAGCGAGCCGGCCGGCGAATGAAGGGGCTCTGTCCATTTCATCAGGAAAAGACCCCGTCGTTTTTCGTGGACCCAGCCGGCGGCTTCTGGAAGTGCTTTGGCTGCGGTGAGGGGGGAGATGTCTTCAGCTTCCTGATGAAGATTGAGGGGCTCACCTTCCCGGAGGCAGGCGAGCGCCTGGCAGAGCGTGCCGGACTGGTCTGGAAAAGCACCCCGGGCGCTGACGAGCGCAGCCAACTGCGCAAGCAGATCCAGAGCGCCACCGACATCGCCATCGAGCACTTCCAGGCCAACCTGCAGGGGCCTCAGGGAGCGGCGGCCCGTGACTACCTGCAACGGCGAGGCTTCGCCGAGCAGACGGTCACCGAGTTCAGGCTGGGCTTCGCCGCCAATTCGTGGGACGACCTACTGCGCGCCCTGGCTCGTAAGGGCATCAGCGGGGAGATGGCGGTCCAGGCCGGCGTGGCGCGTGCCCGCGAAGGCGGCGGGCAATATGACTGGTTCCGCAACCGCATCATCTTCCCGATAATGGACGCTGGCGGCCGGGTGATCGCCTTCGGTGGGCGAACATTGGATCCTGACGAGGACGCCAAGTATATCAACTCCCCCGACACACCCATCTTTCGCAAGGGCCGGGCCGTCTATGGCATCCACCTGGCCTGGCACGCGCTGTCGGATACCAAGCAGGCTGTCGTGGTGGAAGGCTATACTGATGTCATCTCACTGCATCAAGCCGGGCTGCGCAATGTAGTGGCCTGCATGGGCACAGCCCTGACCGAGGATCACCTGGCGGTATTGGGCCGCTATGTGGATGAGGTTATCCTGTGCTACGACGCGGATGCAGCCGGGGTCCAGGCGGCCCTGCGCAGTGTGGCACTATTTGAGGCCAGGAATGTGGATGTGCGCATTGCAGTGCTCCCGCCGGGCGCGGATCCGGATGAGCTGGTGCGGGAGCGGGGCGGGGAGGCCTTCAAGTCCATTGTGGCCGACGCCACCAGCGTTGTGGAGTATCAGTTGCAGCTTATCTTCGATGAACATAAATCACGTGGAACGGAGGGCCTCACCCGGGCGGCGCGCGAGGCGGTGGATGTGCTGTTGCGGATCCCGGATCGCACCAGGCGCGATGCCTTTGTAGTGCGGGCAGCCGACCGCTGGGCCGCAGGTGATACCACTCGCCACGAGGCAATGCAAGCTGCCCTGCGGTCCGAAATCTGGCGGCGATCAGCCCGGGGCAGAGCACCCAAGGGTACGCCAGTGGCGGACAGGGACCGTAGCTTCATCACTGAGGCGCTGGCCAGGGGACCTGCCGAGCTCCCCCGCTGGCGCGAGGAAGTGGAGCGGGAACTGTTGAGCCTGGCGCTGCAGGATCAGACCGTTGGCCAGCAGATCGTCGAGGTTTTAGAGACCGAGGACCTGGCTGACCCCCGCCATCAGCGGCTCTGGATCGCGCTCCGGGAGCATCTGGCGGCTGGTGGCGAATTCGCGCCCCACCAGGTGATAGATAGCCTGGAGGAGGTGGAAGGAACAAGGGCCCGGGGTGTCGAACTGTTACTGACAGACACAGAGATGGAGGATACCCAGGAGGTCATAGCAGCGGCAGCAGCGAAGCTACGCAAGCACCGCCTGGGGGCGGGTCTGCGGGAAAAATATGTGGTCCCCGAAGAAAGCCCTATTCCGCAGGATATGGCCACGGACGAGGATTTTCAGGCTTTGCAACAGCGCATCTCTGAACGCATCAACCGGGGTGAACTTTCACACGACGATCCTGACTACCTGCGCTATCAGCGGCTGGTGGCCTCGTTTCACGGCAAGGGCAGCGCAGACTTTATTGATGCTAGGAGCGCCGTATCTGCTGGCAACGATGATTCTTCCCCCAGCAGCGGTGCTGCAGACGAGGCCGCCGACATAGCAAACGAACCAAGTAGCGAAGGGAGCTGAAACGAGCTTGGCAGAGGGGAAGGGCGCCGAAGTAATGGAACTAGCAGAGGTCCAAGCCCTCCTGGCTCGCGGCCGGCGCCAGGGCTATTTGACTTATGCCGAAATCCAGGAGGGGCTGGCCGAATGTGAACTGCTGGAAGCCCCGGAGATTGACCAGATATACAGGCTGCTTAGTGAGGCTGGGGTACGGGTCGGTGATGCAGAGGACCTCGAAGAGGAACTGGCTACCGAGCTAAAGGAGAACGAGCAGGCCGAGGTTGACGCGGTGCCGATTGATGATTCGGTGCGTATGTACTTGCGTGATATCGGGCGGGTGCCGTTGCTTTCGGGGCCCGAGGAGATCGAGTTGGCCCGCCGTATCCAAAAAGGTGACGGTGAAGTCATCTTCGACCGCATTAGCAACTGCCTAGTCTTCAGGCCCGCCGAACGCCTGGATCCCAATACAGTCTACACTGTTACCATCCGTGGCGGCGAGGGCGGCATCTATGATACTGCCGGTGGCTATCTTAACTCTGACTACGTGTGGTCGTTCAGAACAGCACCGGCCAATGCAAGTCTCAAGGTAGTGGCGACGCTGCCGGCCAATAGACAGGAGGGCGTGGAGGTTGACGAGCAGATCGTCATAAGCTTCAGCGATGCCCTCAACCCGGCCAGTCTACGACCCGACACCGTTAGCGTGGTGGATGCCAGGGGGCGCGAGGTGCCCGGAACCGTGGAATTGGGCCCCCTGCCATGGCAACTGGTCTTCAAGCCCAAGCCGGCACTTCGCTATCGCAATACCTTCACAGTGATGGTGAGGGGTGGGATAAAAGGGGTACTCGGGGAGACTGGCAGCCAACTGCGGCGCAATTATGAGTTTGAATTCAGCACCGTCTTTAGGAAAGCTGCTCCCCGAGTGATCGCTACCGACCCGGCGGATGGCCAGACCAAAGTGGACATCGCCGCTAGCATCAGCATCCAGATGGACCGACAACTCAAGCCCAGCTCGGTTACCGCGCACACGGTCACCCTGACCGACGCAATGCAAACTCGCGTCAGCGGCCTGGTGCACTATGATGCCGAGCGCAAGCGGATTCATTTCCTGCCGGATGCGCCGCTGATCACCGATATGAAATACACCCTGAGCCTGGCCAGCGGCCCCGGGGGCATCATCGGCCGCACAGGCTATGCCCTCCAGCGGCCGTTCTCGATCAGCTTCCAGACTGCGAATGCCCACCAACCCGTGACAGTAGAGCGCACTCACCCACACGATGAAGCCCGCCGCTGCTCTCCTTGCGGCACGGTGAAGGCTTATTTCTCCTGCCAGCTCGACCCCACCAGCGTAGGCCCCGGGGCGATGAAGCTGAAGGACGAGGAGGCAATCAATGCCCTGGCCACTGCCAATCTACGCCTGGTGGTAAGTATCGCCCGTAAGTATACCGGCCGCTCCGCAATGAGCTTTCTGGACCTCATCCAGGAGGGTAATATAGGCTTGATGCGGGCGGTGGAGAAATTCGACCACACCAAGGGCTATAAGTTCAGCACGTACGCCACTTGGTGGATCAGGCAGGCCATCACGCGGGCCATTGCCGACCAGGGCCGCATCATCCGTATCCCAGTCCATATGGTCGAGACCATCAACCGGCTGGTGAAGACGTCGCGCCAGCTTCTCCAACGCCTGGGCCGCGAGCCGACCCTGGAGGAGGTCGCCGCCGAGATGGATCTGTCGCTGGAAAGAGTGGCTGAGATCAAGCGCATCGCCCCCGAGCCCCTGTCCCTGGAGGCGCCGGTTGGTGAGGAAGAGGACAGCTACCTGGGGGACTTCGTACCCGACGATGATGAGGACACGCCAGTGGAGGCGGCCTCCAACCGCGTGCTCCGTGACCAGATAGAAAAAGTGCTTCATACCCTCAGCGAACGGGAGCGAAATGTTCTGCGCCTGCGCTTTGGCCTGGAGGATGGCTATTCAAGGACCCTTGAGGAGGTCGGGCACATCTTCGAGGTAACCCGCGAGCGGATCCGCCAGATCGAGGCCAAGGCCCTCAAGAAGCTCCGCCACCCCCAGAGAAACAAACGGCTCCGTGACTACCTCGAGTAGGTCTTCCGTCCTGACCTAACCGCTTATCGGCTGGAACTCGATTCTGGTCTCCTCGCCATCGCGGGCCACGGTGAGGGTGCAATTGCTCTGATACTCAGCCCGCTGGAGGGCCGCCAGCAGGTCCTTGGGGCAAGGCGTGGCCATCTCGCCACAGGCGAGGATGACATCGTTCGCGCGCAGCCCAATGCTGGCAGCGAAGCCGCCGTCTCGGGTTTCAGTCACTTGAACACCGAGCCCCAGCGGGGTGCTGACCGGCCCATAGACGACGCCGGCGCCCAGCAACGTTTCCAGGTCAGTGGCAGGGCACCGCTCGGCTGCTGGCTGGATTGCAGGCTCTGATGGTCGTGCTGAAGCCGCGCCGCCGGTGCTGCGGTTCATCTCCCACCATTTTTCGCCCGCCCCCACCTCTGT
>JALGTI010000196.1 GCA_029821455.1 Candidatus Zipacnadia bacterium
AACCTGGTGATGCACTACATCAAGCATCCGCGTATCCGTGGCTGCGTCTTTCATAGCCTCCTGCATGGCAGCCACGTGGATGAGGAGATCAAGCGGCCCTTCACCAACTGGGGCTTCAACATGATCGAGTACACCCCGACCCCAAGCATTCCCCACAACTTCATTAGCACTCCGGTCTCCCAGGGCTACCGACTGCTGGACAAGTTCTGCCACGGTGATTTGATTACTACCGAAAGCTCGACCTGGAACCTGAATGTGGCCGCCGCACGCGACGGCGACACGTTACGGCTGCTGGTGGTTAACCGCACCAGAAACGACGAAGCTTCAGCAAAGAACAATATCGTCAATGCCACACTGGCACTGCCGGAGGGCTGGCAGATCGAGACAGCGACGGCGTACGTCCTCAACAGCGATAGCCTGGCGGACCGCAGTGCAACACCGGGCACCTATGATGATGTCCACGAAATTCTCGTTCATCGTCGAACCCTCAACCTATCCGCTGAGGGGGATTCTGTGCTACAATTCCCGCCGCATTCGGCTACATTGATTGAACTGGTCCTCTAACCGCACCAGGTTTGCGGCGGTGGGCCATAGTACCACAGCGGGGACTGATATGCTGACCAACCCAGCGTTGCGCTTATTAGTTATCGTTATCACTCTGGCGGGCCTGTTAGCCGTCGGGTATGCCGGGGCGCTGAGAGTCAACGAGGAGGCGGCCAACAACACGGTCGCCCTCGCTGTTGACTATACCGAGGTCGCCCAGGCCGCCGCGCTGTCAGGCATAGACGAGAGCAGGCTCCTCACCCAACTCAAGCAGGCCGGGGCGACTCATGTTGCCATAACGGAGCAGACCTTAGAGCAGGCACTAGGGGAGGTTCCTGGGCCTTGGCCATTGTACCTGCAGCCGCACGTGGAACTTCCAGAGAGCCAGCCCTGGCGTGTTAGCAAAGCGCTCCGGGCCAAACTCCCGGGCGTGTTTTACAAGCAAGCTGGTCGGGCGGTTGCGAAGGTATCTTCTCCCATCATGCTGATGAGAGATATTGGCGTAGGGTATGACCACCACGTGGAGGTCCTTGCGTGGAAGGCCGGCCTGGCCATCGTGGCCCGGCCACTTCCGGACTTCGTGCACACACGCCCCAGCGTGGACGCCTCGCTCGACGCCGCAAAGGATACGGAGGCTGACCTGGTGGTGTTCGCCGGCTCAGAGGTGCTGGGCTACAAAGGCCTGATTGAGTACGTGGCGGCAGGCTTGCAGCAGCGTGGCCTGCAATGGGGTATGATCGAGATAGTGCCCCAGCAGGGCGAATACAGTCTGGCACGGGCCCTCGACTACAAGCTCATCCGCACCCATTCCATCTCGGCCCAGGAGATGCTGCAGACTTTCATCCCCGACGCGATTCGGCGCTTCAGCCTGGCTGTACGGGAGCGCAAGGTACGGCTTTGCTATGTGCGGCTGTCGTTCATTGGCGATGACCCGGCCGCCAACAATGTTGACTACGTAGGCCAGTTGGCTCAAAGGCTTCAGAGTGATGGCTTTACCCTTGGCTCACCTGTGCCGCATGCAGCCATTGGCTTACCGGCTCCGATCAGGGCCATTCTGGTCGCGGTAGTAGTGGTCGCGGCCTGTATGTTGTATTTGTGTCTGGTAGGCGGCAGGACCAAGGGCTTTGATTGGCTGTTTGCGCTGGTGGCAGCGGGGGCGGCGTTGCTGAGTGGCCTTCCGTGGGGCGGTGCACTTCTGGCCGCGCTCATCTTCCCGACCCTGGGGGTTTGCAGCCTGCGCCTGCGCGACCATCCCCACCCTCGCCCTGCCCTGCGCGGCCTGGGCCTGTTCATAGGCCTTTCCCTCGTCAGTACTCTCGGCGGTCTGATGGTGGCTGCCTTCCTGACTGACCTGCCTCATCTATCAGGCGTCGAGCTGTTCCGTGGAGTGAAGCTGGCGCAGTTTCTACCTATACTCGTGGTGGCCTTCGTGTTCGCGGCCCGTTCAATGCGGTCATACCGCGAGGTGCGTCTGGAGATGGGAGAGCATTCGGGGCAGTGGCCCGCGCTGCGGGCGGGGATACAGGAGATGCTGGGCTATGCGGTGCGCTACTGGCACGTGCTCGCCATTCTATTCGGTGTGGCAGCGGTGGCGATGCTGCTAATGCGGTCGGGCAATGAGCCGCTGCTGCCGGTGCCCGGGCTGGAGGTGAAGCTGCGGGCGCTGCTTGATAACCTCCTCGGGGTGCGGCCGCGTTCCAAGGAGATATTCTTTGCCCATCCCCTGATGGTGGTCGCGCTCATCTGGCTGGCCAGCGGCGCGCGGCGCGGGTTGTGGGTAGCTCTGACGGCGGGAATGATCGGGCAGGTTTCCATCATCAACACATTCTGCCACCTGCACACGCCCCTGGTGGTTGCTCTGACGCGGACCGGCCACGGCTTGTGGATCGGGCTGCTAGGTGGGCTGGTGCTGTGGGCTATCATTCGCATCGCGAGCCGACTCAGCAGCCCACATCCGGCTTCCGAAGGCTGAGGCTGTCGCCCTATGCGCATTCTCATCTCCGGCTACTATGGCTTCGGCAATATCGGCGATGAGGCGATACTCGCCGCGACCGTGCCCGTGCTCAGACAGCGCTGGCCGGGGGCCGAGATATGTGTCCTGTCGGCCAATCCGCAGCAGACGGTAGAGGCCTACGGGATCGAGGCGGCCCGGCGCTGGTGTCCACGGATCATCTGGCAGGAGTTGCGTAAGGCTGATCTGCTCATATCAGGTGGCGGGGGGCTGCTCCAGGACACTACCAGCCTGCTCTCTCCGCTGTATTACCTGGGCGTGATGCGTATGGCCCGGGCCGCGCATACGCCCTATGTCATCTTTGGCCAAGGCCTGGGGCCGTTGCATCGTAGCCTGGTTCGCCGGGCCACACGTAAGTATCTGTCACGCGCGGCTGCCATCACGCTGCGAGACAGCGATTCAGCCGACCTGGCCCGGCGCATCGGCGTGACAGGTAACATTCAGGTGACCGCGGACCCGGCGGCGCTGCTGAGGCCTTCGCCAGCTTCGCAGATCCAGGGGCTTCTAACCGCTGCGGGTGTGAATCTGACCCGGCCGCTCGTGGGAATAACGCTGAGGGCATGGCTGCAAGTGGGGTCGGTGGTGGCAGCGGTAGCGCCCTTGCTGAAGCAAGCCCGGGAGCAGTGGGGCGCTGAGGTGCTACTGATTCCGTTCCAGCCAACCGAGGATGTGGCCCTGGCCTGGCGACTGGCTGCCGAAAGCGGCGTGCCAGTGACTATCTTGGAGCGTCTGTCCGACCCACGTGATTATGTCGGCATTATTGCCCGCCTGAGGCTGCTGGTCTCGATGCGGCTGCATGGGTTAGTGTTCGCTGCAGCGCAGGCGGTCCCCGCCATCGGCCTGGCCTACGACCCCAAGGTATTCGCCTTCGCCAGCCAGGCTGAGCAGCCAACTTTCTCCCTGGACGAACTGTCAGCGGATGGCTTGCTGGCAGCAGGTGAACGGGCGATAGGGGATGCGCAGGCCACAGCCGCCGGCCGCCAGCGGTGCGCCCAACGCCTCCAGCGTGCCGCTATGTGCAACTTTGAGGTGCTCGAGAGGGTACTGGGAGAACTGCGCCAGCTTTCCAACGCTCGCAGCGCGTAGGGCAGGCGTCTCGCCTGCCAATGAGCTGGCCGCTTCCGCCATCTTGCCCCAGGTAGCTAGCCGTGCTATACTGTGCCGAGCGCTTCTCCAATAGCCTGCCGGACACAAGCAAGATCAGGAGGTCATTGTATGAGTATCAGAGAGCAAGTAGAAGAGGCTTTGCAAGAGATACGGGCCAGGCTCCAATCCCATGGAGGCGATGTCGAACTGGTGGATGTACTGGAGGACGAGGGCATCGTGCAGGTCCGCCTCCAGGGGGCCTGCAAAGGCTGTCCAATGGCACAGATGACCCTAAGGATGGGCATCGAAGAGACGCTCAAGGAAAACATCTCCGCAGTTAGGGAGGTCCAGGCGGTCGAGTAATCCACCTTGTATCAGGAGGTAACCAATGAAATTCTTTGTTGACACTGCCAATGTTGACCAGATTCGCCAGGCGGATGCATGGGGCCTGTGCGACGGCGTGACCACCAACCCGTCGCTGGTAGCCAAGGAGGGCCGGGACTTCCGTGAGGTTATCGAGGAGATTTGCTCAATCACAGACGGACCGGTCAGTGCTGAGGCTGTCACACTCGAGGCCGAGACCATTGTAGAGGAGGCCCGCGAGCTGTCCAGTTGGGCGCCCAACATCGTTGTGAAGGTCCCGCTCATCCCTGAGGGCATCAAGGCGGTGCACATCTGTGCCCAGGAGGGCATCAAGACCAACGTCACCCTTTGCTTCTCGCCGCTGCAGGCCCTGATAGCCGCCAAGGCCGGGGCCAACTACATCTCCCCGTTCGTCGGGCGACTGGATGACATTAGCCATGTAGGTATGGACCTCGTCGCCCAGATCAAGCAAATCTATGACAACTATGGCTTCGAGACCGAGATTATCGTGGCAAGCGTCCGCAATCCACTTCACGTGGTCGAGGGTGCTATGATGGGCGCTCACATCGCCACGGTTCCCTTCGATGTGCTAGCCAAGTTCTTCAACCATCCACTGACAGACATCGGGATAGAGAGATTCCTGGCCGACTGGGAGAAGCTCCAGGCAGGCAAGTAGCCGGCAAGTCTCACTTCGCGCTGCAGCGGGTCCAGTCCTGGGCTGGGCCCGCTTTTCTCGTCGGGAGCTGTCCGCAACTTCAAACGCAATCAGATGTCAATATAGACTGTGGGATGAGGGATTGCGCTGAGGAGTTGTTGCACATTGGACAGGCGTCGGTTCATCAAGATGCTGGGCCTGGGAACGACCGGCCTGGCCGTGAGCCAGACCGCATTTGAAGGCCTCGCTAATCCCGGCCGGCGGCCAGGCCCGGCCACTGTAGCACTGGCCCGCGCCGACCATGTCTTTCTGGAGGGCGTCTTTGCCCCAGAGTTTGCATACCCTGAGGGTAAGATTGACTACGCCTCTATCGAGACGGTCGTTGACGGAGCAATGCAGGCCCTGACCGGAGAGCGCAGGGCTGAGGCTCAGTGGGCCAAATATGTGGGAGGCCAGGATCGGGTCGGCATAATGGTGGATGTGCATCCGCTGCCGGTTCCCATCATCCTGGCGGAATGTATCATTGACCGCCTGATAAAGACCGGCATCAAGCAACAGGCGATCTTCGTCTTCGCTGCCGGCGAGCGGGAGCTGTTTGCGGCTGGTTACTCTTTGGACAGAGATCGGCCAGGGGTCAAGGCTTACGCCACAGACAGCGAAGGTTTCCGCAACGGCTTCTCGCGCCTGGTGTTGGACAGGTGCGATGTGGTAATAAACCTCGCCCGCCTCCGTCCCCACGCAACCGTAGGCCTGGCGGGGGCCGTCCATAACCACCTGGCGCTGGTGCCGTCGCCCCAGCGCATTGCCCTGCGTCGCAAGCAGACTGAATTGCCCTCAGCGGCGGCCCGACCAGTGGCCCGTCACCATGTCAAAGTTCACTTACTGGACACGATGAATCCAGCTTATCAGGTCCCGCCTCCGCCAGGCACAGAATTCCGCTGGCCTTATGGTGGCCTGCTGGCCTCTGAGGACCCGGTGGCCCTTGATGTCATCGGCAAGCAGATCCTGGAGGCCAAGCGCGCGCAGGTGAAGGGTGAGCCATGGCCCCTGGAGCCTGAGCCGGAGTACCTGCGCACAGCTCAGACAGCATACGCCCTCGGTCAGGCCGATCCCGAGCTTATCTCGGTAGTGCGCACAGGTTACGCGGGGGACGCATTAATCTAAGGGGAGACAGCGGCCTGTTCCGTGCCACAATGACAGCCGTCGGTAAGCCAGTAGCGACCGAATCTACTTGTGATAACCTTGAGCTAATCCTTGAGCAGATTGGAGTAAAAGTCTTGCACCGGTGATGTAAACTACTCGCGACATCTAAACAGGGAAATGGCCACGCTGTCCCTTGAAGGGGGGGACAAGCGGGCTGTGTGGACATCACCA
>JALGTI010000197.1 GCA_029821455.1 Candidatus Zipacnadia bacterium
TCCCTGGTGCGGCTATATAGGTGTGGCTGAAAGATGACAAGCAGACTGCGGTCGAAATGCTCCTGCACTGCCTGGATAGCGGCCCGCACCTCGGTGGGGTGATGGGCATAGTCGTCATACACCACCGCCCCGTTTAGCTGACCCAGGCGCTCAAAGCGCCGGTCGACACCCCGGAACTGCGCCAGAGCGGCACAAACCTGCTTAGCCTCCAGACCAGCGCCCAGACACGCAGCCGTCGCTGCCAGAGCGTTGGCAACATTACAGCGGCCAGGCACTTGTAGTTGAACCCGACCCAGTGACTGGCCCTCAACTATGCACTCGTAGGCTACGCTTTCGTCCAATGGGGCGATGTCGCGGGCCATCACTTGAGCCTCGCCTGCTAGTCCGAAGCTAATTGGGGTGGCCGGGCTGTCCTGTGCCAGGCGCGTGGCGATGGGATCATCGGCCCGATAGACCAGGAAGCCATCAGGATCAGCCGAGGCCAGGAAGTCCGCATACGCTTGCTGGAGGCGCTCGAAGGTGCCATGCTCATCCAGGTGGTCGGGTTCGACGCTGGTCAACACCTGCGAGCAGCCCCTGTAGCGAAGGAAACTGCCATCGCTCTCGCAGGCCTCAAAAATGAAGAGGTCACTATCTCCGATGTGGTGAGTGCCTCCCAGATCAGGCACATCGGCTCCCACAAAGACCGTTGGGTCCAGACCCAACTTCAAGTACACAGCCCCAAGCATCGCCGTGGTCGTGCTCTTGCCGTGAGTGCCAGTAATCGCTATAGCACGATGCCTCTGCAGCAATTCGGCCAGTACCTCTGAGCGATGGAGCACAGGCCTACCGGTGGCACGAGCGGCGACCAGTTCGGGATTGTCCTCGCGGATGGCAGTGGTGTACACGTAGGCATCTGCGTCGCCTACGTTGTCAGCGCTCTGGCCGATGGCCACCTTGATACCCGCTGCACGCAGGCCCGCGACCCGCTCACCCTCGTCCCGGTCCGACCCGCTGACCTGCAGGCCACGGCTGGCCAGACTGTGAGCCAACGCGCTCATTGAGACGCCGCCGATACCGATGAAATATACCTTCTGGCCGGCCTTGAAGTCCATAGCGATACAAGATGTATTGTACGTCACGGCTGTCGTCTTGGCAAGCCATCGGCGTCTTCGAGCAGCAACCGTGCTATCACATCTGCAGCATCCGGCTTACCTAGCTTCCGCGACGCCTCGGCCATCGCCGCCAGCCGGTCGGGGTCATCTAGCAGCGCGGCCAGTGTCGTCACCAGGCTCTGACCGGTCAGTTCGGCGTTTTCGATGATAACCACTGCACCTGCCTCGGCCAGGGGACGGGCGTTAGCCATTTGGTGGCCCGCCGCATGCGGGTAGGGCACTACAATCATCGGTTTGCCCAGAGCTAGGCCCTCGCCCAGGCTCGATGAGCCTGCCCGCGACAGAATAATGTCGGCTGCAGCGTAGGCAAGGCCCATCTCGTGGCAGAAGGGCAGACACCGATACGCGGGTGGCTCAGCTTCCAGTTCAGCAGCTCGGGCCGCCACTTCCTCGTAGTCGAGTTGACCGGTCAGATGCACGGTCTGCAGATCGTCACGGGCCAGCAACTCAGGTAACGCCTCCGATACAGCCCGATTGATGGGCCGCGCACCCTGACTGCCCCCTGTCACCAGCAGGGTCTTGCGGGCACAGTCAAGCCCAAAGTGCGCTAAGCCGTCCTCACGACTGTAGCCAAGTATCTCCTTGCGTATCGGGGGCCCTGTGTGAACGGTCTTCTCTATTGGGAAGTACTCTGCGGAGGCTTCAAAGGTCAGCGTGATGCGGCGAGCATATCGGCGTAGCACTCGGTTGGTTCGGTCGGGCAAGACATCGCCAACATGGATGACACAGGGCACGCCAAGTAGCCGGGCTGCCAGTACGCCAGGCGCGGCTACATATCCGCCGGAGGCAAACAGCACATCGGGGCGGAAGCGACGCAACGCCCTAAACGCCTGTAACACACTCCACCCGAGGGCCATCAGGCTGCTCAGCCAGCGCAGTGACAGAGCATAGGGAAACGGCCTGGCGCTGAGCAGTTTGTGGGGGAGGTTCAATTGCTCCAGCAGTTCCGCATCCAACCCCCGCCTGGCCCCCAGCAACAGCAGCTCCACCTCAGGGCTTAATTCCATCAGGCTCTGTGCCACCGCCACGGAGGGGAACAGATGCCCCGCCGTGCCGCCGCCAGCCAGCACAATGTGCGTTGACATCAGGAAGCCCTCTGGGGCGGCGAGCTGTAGCGTGAGACAGCCAGTATTATCCCCGCCGCCATCATTGAACTGATGAGGCTGCTGCCGCCGGCGCTGATGAAGGGGAGGTTGAGGCCCGTCACTGGGATGCTATTCGTGGTTACCGCGATATGAATCAGGCCCTGCAGCACCAAAGCCATCCCACACCCAGCCGCCGCATACCAGCCCATTGCCGACGGGGAGCGCCGGGCGATGTCGAAGGCAAGAACAGCCAAGAGCACTATGCCCCCCAGCAGTAGCAGTGCCCCCCATAGCCCCAACTCTCCACCCACCACACAGAAGATTGAGTCGTTGTACGGTTCCGGCAACGTCCGCCACTTGCCATCGCTGAAGCCCAGCCCCTGCCCCAGAGCATGGCCTTTCGCGAGCGCAATCAGCATGCTATAGATATGCAAACCTGGCCCATCTGTGTATCTTTCAGGATGCAACCAGGCCAGGATACGGGTCCAGATATATGGCTTGCAGCTAGCTACTATCAGCCCCGCACCCCCGGCCAGGAGGCCGCCTGCTGTCAGCAGGCCGCGATGCATTCCCCCCAGGTACAGCATCCCGAAGGTTATTGCCAACACCAACATCGCCATCCCCTGGTCAGACTGCAGCAATAGCAGTCCACAAACGAATGCCGCCGCCAGCGTCGCCTTCACCATAACCCGCTTGTGGGTCTCATAGCCCCGATGGCGCGGAGCGTGGAGAGGCCGAGCAAATAGGGCAGCCAGGTAGACCACGAACGCTACCTTGGCAAACTCCGACGGCTGAAAGCCCCAGATCCAGCAGCGGGCCCCCCGCACCTCATGGCCCCACAAGGCAGCCGCCAACATCAGCGCGCAGCCCAACGCGAAGACGGGGAACGCCAGCTTCTCCAGCCACCGTAGCGGCAAGTAGCTGACTACCACCATCAGCAGCAGGCCTGCCAGGGCGAATTGGGACTGCGACTTGAGGTAGGCATATCCATCTCCACCGTGTCGGCTTGCCACCGCAAAGCTGGCCGAGAAGACAAAGACTATGCCCGCGACAGTCAGCGCATAGACCAGAAGGAAAAGTCGCCGGTCCATCTTCGTCATCCACCAGCGTCTCTCGCTTACCCGGCTTCTCTGCACAGTTGAGCGAACCTCTCTCCCCGCTGGGCCTGGTCTCTAAACATATCAAAGCTGGCCGCGCCCGGAATCAGAGCCACGGTGTCGCCAGGCTTCGCGGCCGCCCGCGCTAGCTGTACCGCCTGCTCGAGGCTGTCGCACAGCGCCGTCACGGTGGCGTCGCCCACAGCTTCCTGAAGCTGCTCCCCATTCTCCCCTATCAGCAACACCAGCCGACAGCGCTGCCCCAACACCTCGCCAAAGCGGCTGAAATCCGCGTTCTTGCCTAGACCACCGGCGATAACGATCAGCGGCGGCTCCAGAGACAGCAAATCGGCAACCGCGGCGGCGGGATTGGTAGCCTTGGAATCGTCAATGTACGTGACGCCGTCTATCTGGCAGACAGTGTCGAGCAGATGGGCGGCTGGCTCGAAGCTGCGTAGGCCGGCCGCGATATGGTCTGCCGACGCGCCACAGAGCGCACCCATCAGCGCCGCACACAGGGCATTACGGACCTGGTGCAGGCCCACAGCCGGAATGTCCGCTCGCGTGCAAACGACTTGAGGGGCACCATCCACTGTGATCACCAAGTCATCGCCCTCCAGCCGGCCATTTGCATCTGCCTCCTCGGTGCTCACGGTCAACATTCGCCCGCGCACTGCGTCTATCTGCTGGGCAGCTATAGCATCGTCAAGGCAGATTATGGCGATGTCCTCGGGTTGCTGGTTTTCGAACACTCGGCGCTTAGCTGCCACGTACTCCGCCAATGAGGTGTGTCTGTCCAGATGATCCGGTGAGATATTGACCAAGCAGGCCTGCCAGGGCCGAAAGTGCTTGATGCTTTCCAGTTGGAAGCTGGACACCTCCGCCACCACGGCCTCCACTCCCACAGTGCGATCCACCTGGCTGATGAGCGGCAAGCCAATGTTGCCGGCCACCAGGTGAGGGATGCCGGCTGCCTCGAGTATCTTGCCCGTCATCATCACGGTGCTGCCCTTGCCATTGGTGCCCGTAACCGCCAGCATTGGCGCCTGATAGAACCGGTAGGCAAGCTCTAGCTCGCCAATAACCTCAACGCCGGTCGCTCTAGCCACTTCCAAGGCTGGTAGCTTGTATGGGACTCCGGGGCTAATGATGATGAGGTCAACCTCGCCAAGTTGCTCAAGCTCCTGAAACTCAGGGACTACCTCACCGCCGAGGCTTTCTATCTGCAGGCAAGGCTCTTCCAGCTCGTGGCGCGGTTTGACATCGGCACCAACCGCCACCGCTCCCTGCCTCAGCAGGAAGCGCGCGCAGGCCAGGCCGCTACGTGCCAGGCCGATCACCGCCACACGCTTTCCGGCAAGCTCCAACTCACCACTGTATATGCTATCGCGGTTCATAACCCTTGCCCAACTACTGCAACGGCCAGCAATATGCCCAGCAGGCCAGCAATAGCTCCGGCCAGCCAGAAGCGCATCACTATCTTGGTCTCCGGCCATCCCAGTAGCTCAAAACTATGGTGCAAAGGTGTCATCGGGAAGATGCGCTTGCCGCCCGTAGCCTTGAAGTAGGCCACCTGAAGCATCACCGAAAGCACCTCGACCACGAACACTGCTCCGATGACAGCGTATGCCCACTCGACACGGGCGGCGACCGCCACTGCGCCCAGGGCTGCTCCCAGCGCAAGACTGCCGACATCGCCCATCCACAGGGCGGCTGGCTTGCAGTTGAACCACAAGAAGCCGGCGGCGGCCCCTGCGATGCAAAGGGCCATCAGCGCCAGGCCCGGCGCGCCAGTCACCCAGCACACACATGCCAGGGCCAGGCCAGCTAGGGCACAGGTTCCCCCCGCCAGGCCATCTAGTCCATCAGCAAAGTTGACGCCATTGGCACTGCCGGCAATCACCAGCCCACCCAGCAGAATCCGCAGCTCTAGAGGGAAGTTGCCAAACCCCAGGCTGCCGGCCAGCCCGGCACTAGGCTGCATCGTCGCCAACAGCCATGCCGCTAGCAGTCCGAGGGCAATCTGAAGAATGATACGGTAGCGCGCAAGGATCCCCTTTGCCCCTGCGCTGGATATCTTGACGTAGTCATCGCACAGCCCGATGAGACCAAATAGGAGCGCACAAGAAACGACCACGACCATCGGTGCGGTGCCCCTAGCGGCCACAGTCGCCGCCAGTGCGCCGGTAATCAGTATCGCTGCTATGATGGCAACGCCGCCCATCGAGGGTGTCCCGGCCTTCGCCTGGTGGCTTGAGGGGACATCCTCGCGGACATCGCGCTGCAGCCCCGCCTTTCTGACCAGCCGCAGCCATACGCCGCTGAGCACTGCGCTCAGCAACAGCGCTATCAATAAGATCCCAGCAGCGCTGAACAGATCAATCGTCATTCATGAGCCCCTCCACAATCTGCTCGAGGGCCAATGCTCGTGACGCTTTCACCAGTACAGTGTCTGTACAGTGTCTTCTCGCCCCAGCGCCGGCTTCAGTAGAGTCACCGCAGCCTGTGCGCTGTCAACGTGGTCAGCGCGTACCCCTCGGGCGGCTGCCTCCTGAGCTGTCACGCCGGCAAGCTCTCCAATGGTGATGAGCCAGTCAATCCCCAGCTCGGCAACCGTCACACCTAGCCGCTCATGAGCGCCCTGAGCCTGATCCCCCAACTCTAGCATATCGCCTAGCACTGCGATCTTACGCCCCTCGGCAGTAGCCAACATTTGCAGTGCGGCTGCCATGGAATCCGGATTGGCATTGTAGGCATCATTGATGACCACAAAGCCACCAGACGACCGCAGAAGCTCTGCGCCGCACTGGCCCCCACTGCGACGCCTGCCACAGCGCCTGCCAGCGCATTGTGAACATTGTGCCGCCCCGGAAGCTTCAAGCTCACAGTGATCTGCCCGCAAGGTGCCCGCAGTGTGAAGTCCGTCCCCTGCAAGCCTCGCGGTCTTAACTCCGTAGCGGTAACGTCTGCTTCATTGTCAAGACCAAACGAGATGATAGGGCAGCTCGTCATCTCGCTCAGCAGCCCAAAGAAGAAGTCATCAGCATTCAGCACGGCTACGCCATCATCCGGCAGTTCTGTCAACAACTCGGCCTTGGCCTGAGCTGCCTTTTCGCGGCTGCCTAGCCTTCCGATGTGGGCATCGCCAACGTTGGTGATAACGCCGATCTGGGGCCTGGCAAGTTGCGCAAGATAGGCGATCTCGCCGGGCCCGCGCATTGCCATCTCCAGGGCGCAAAACTGGTGTTTCTCATTCAGCCTCAGCAACGCCCTCGGCACGCCGATCTCGTTGTTCTCTGTGCCAGGCGCAATCAAGGTGGGGCCAACTTGCCGCAAAACCGCGCCCACCAGATTCTTCGTTGTAGTCTTCCCGCTACTGCCTGTCACAGCGGCGATCGTCACATCGAGCCCAGCCCGGTGATGGGCCGCTAGCTTCCCGTATGCTACTAGGGTGTCGTCCACAACGACCAGCGGCCTGCTCGACACTGCGGGCAAAGGCCGGGCGACCAGCACCCCGGCTGCCCCGGCCTCAAAGGCCTGTGGCACAAAGTCATGCCCGTCCTGCCACTCGCCTTGCAACGCCACGAATAGCTCACCCGGCTTGAGGGTGCGGGTGTCGGTGCTGACACCCTCGATCTGGACCTTCGCCCACTGCTCCTCAACCGCGCCGTCGCAGATTTCGGCTATCTTGCCTAGTGTCAGTATCATCTTTGCTCTTGTGCTAGTCTCCTATCAATCGCTTCAGCGGCCACTAGCCGGTCGTCGAAGTCTATGGTGTGGTCAGCAAACTCCTGGTAGGTCTCGTGGCCCTTGCCCGCAACTATCACCATATCCCCCGACTGGGCTTCGTTGACCGCCATTTCTATCGCAGCGCGGCGGTCAGGCTCAACGGCATAACTGCCGCCTGCAGCCCCCGCCTCGATCTGTCGTACGATGTCCAGCGGGTCCTCACTACGAGGGTTGTCGCTGGTGATGACGGTCAGGTCAGCGAGCTCAATGGATGCCTTGCCCATCAGCGGGCGCTTACCCTGATCCCTGTCACCACCGCATCCAAACACAGAGATTAGACGCTTAGGCCCTAGCTTCCGTGCCGCTGTCAGAACGTTCCTCAGCGCATCCGGGGTATGAGCGTAGTCGACTATGACCGCGAAGTCCTGGCCGCGGTCAATACGCTCGAAGCGCCCCGGCACGGCCTGGAGCTGCTCCAGTCCAGTAACGACGGTCTCCGTATCCAGGCCCAATCCCAAGCCGCAGGCAGCAGCCCCGAGGGCGTTGTAGACATTGAACTCGCCACTCAGCGCCAACTGCACCAATGCCTCATCTCCTGCCGCTTTCAGCGCGAAGCTCACGCCCTCGGGCGCTACGTTCACCTCATCAGCTTGCACGTCGGCCTCACCGTGGACTCGTCGTCCAGGTTCACGATGCCGAGCAGCTCCTTCTCCGGCTGCGCCAATTCCGCATATTCTGTGAACATGCGCAACTTTGCTTGAAAGTATTGGTCAGGACTGGAGTGAAAATCCAGGTGGTCCTGCGTAAGATTCGTGAAGACTGCGGCATCGAATTTGCATGCATAAGTGCGCTGCAACTCC
>JALGTI010000004.1 GCA_029821455.1 Candidatus Zipacnadia bacterium
ACAGCCCCAACCTGCTCGGCCTTCTGGCGGATCGCCTCGTAGTTTTTTTCCTCCCCGACATCCACCGCCAGAGCGATGACATCCACGTCATAGGTGTCGGCTATCCACTTGATGGCCACCGATGTGTCTAGGCCGCCGGAATATGCCAGTACGCAAAGCTCCTTTGCCATCTATATCTCCCTTTCAGAACTTGATTGACCACAAGGCGCGGCGCCTTTACCTATCTGTAACTTGAATGCCGCCCCAGAGGGCGGCATCTGTATGCACGCACGAACCGAGGCACGTCTGGCAACACCTAGACGCGCCTGGCTCGGCTGATGATGTGGTCAATATGCTCCATTGGTTTGCTGAGTTACTCAGGACGCATTCTGTTCCTGACATTGATAGGATAGCACAACCGGCTGTAGCGGTCAAGGGCCGCGTGCTCTCACTAAGAACATCAAGAATGTTTCAAGATGGCATCATCACGGGTACAATACCAGCGTGTCGGTGAGGGTATTCCTCATGTGACACAATAGTACTAGCGGGTCTCCCCCCACGACGTCGGGTGTGTTTCTATCGCCCGACGTTTCGTTTTTGGTCATTCGTCTCACGTCGCGAGTTCTTCATACAAAGCTGCTGTTTGCTCCAGCATCGCATCTAGGCTGAAGTCGCTGGCCACGAGTTGCCGCGCCTCCTGGGCCATGCTCTGACTAGCCCGGTCGTTCCCTAGTGCCACCAGGATGGTAGCTGCCAGGTCGTCCGGACGACCGGATGGTGTCAACCATCCGCTTTGCCCGTCCGCGATCACATCATTGATCCCCGGGATGTCCGATGCTACCACTGGTACACCTGCGGACATCGCCTCCAGCAGCGCGTATGGGCATCCTTCCCACAGCGACGGCATCACGAACAGGTCGCTGATGGCCAGCAACTCTGGCACATCCTCACGCCAGCCCAGCATCCGCACAAACGGGTACAGCTCGGCAGCCTCGATCTGCGCGGCAATATCGTCAGCGGCTTCACCAGCACCGGCGATGAGGAAGCACGCCCGTGGCTCCCTCTCCATCACCATTGGCGCGGCTGCCACCAGCGTATCATAGCCCTTCTGGGGGCGGAGGTTCCCCAGCGCGATTATCACCACAGCCTCAGGCGGAATGTCCAACTGGCTGCGGAGGGAATTGCGGTCCACCTCAACTTGCATGGCTGCCGGGTCAATGCCATTGCGGATGACCCGCACCCGCTCAGCGGGCACCAGCCGCGCCCACTCCATCAGCCCTGCCTGATACTCGGAGAGAGCGATCATCGCATCGGTGCGGCGGCCGGCGTAGCGCTCCAGCTTCCGGTACATCCAGACGGCCAGGCTGCTTACCCGCGTCTGGAAGGGGAGGACATGGGGTGTATGCACAATCCTGGCCGAGCAAGCCTGCGAAGCTGCGTGCCTTCCCAGAAAGCCGGCCTTGGCCGAGTGAGTATGCACAATGTCTGGCGGTTGCTCGCGGAGAAGCTGTCGAATCTGACGCAGGCAGTGCAGGTCCTGCAGGGGGGAGATGCGACGTACCATCGGGACTTCGAGCACATCGAACCCCTCATACACCAACTCGCTCAGGAGGGCACGGCAGCTTGGCTCACGCTCCACGGAGCAGATGAGCCGCTGCTCGAAGCGTTCCAGCGGCAGACCCCAAAGCAGGTCGAGAATGTGGCGGCGTACTCCGCCGACGAAGGCCTCCACAATATGGGTTACCACCAGCCGCCTAGCGCCCACGGAGCTTTTTCACCTTTGCCAGCAGATGGCCCACAACCGTGCCCAACTCCTCTACGCGCATTATCGCCGCCACTGCCAGGAACACGCAGGTGCCGACAACAGCGCCCAGCACTAGACTGGCCAGCGCCGGCAGCTTCGGATGCTTTGCCAGAAGTTCCAGTTCGGCCAGTCCGGGGCTGGTCGCAGTGTGCAGCCACCAAATTGCCCCGCCCATAATCGCGGTGGCCAGGGCCAGCTTGCCAGCGAATTGCAGGACCTTGCGAACATCAATGGCCCCGATGCGCCGGCGGATGAGGCCATAGAGGATGATGACCTTAATGCTCTTGCTGATAGTCAGGGCCAGGGCTATGGCGGCGATGCCGACATGCAAAACATAAACGCCGACGTAGCCGATGACAATATGCAGCACAGCACAGGCCGCGCCCACGTAATTGGGCGTGCCGGTGTCCTTGTAGGCAAAAAACCACTTGTTGATGCTGCCTTCCAGAGAGAAGAACAGAAGGCCAGGCGCATAGCAAAACAAGGCCAGGCTGCTTAGCAGCACCCCTTCCTCACCGAACGCACCGTGCTCATAGACCAAGGTGACCAGTGGCCGCGACAACACCATCAGAGCCACAGTTGTGGGCACGAAGATGAAGGCCATCACCCTGGTCATCGTCACCAGTGCGTCGGCCATCTTGTTATGCTCGCCCCGGCGTGCCCAGTCCGACAGGAACGGATAGACCACAAAGCTGACGGCCAGCGGCAGCAGTTGCAGGAACAGGTCCGGTAGCTTGCGGGCGTAGTCCAGGCAGGTGTAGACGCCCTCGCCGATGTCGGTACCGAACCGGCTATCAGCCCAGGTGCGAAATGTCGAAAACACCAGCCCTAGCACCACAGGCGGCATCAGAGACAGGATCGTTACTACGGCCTTGTTCTCACGCACCCGCAAAGAGGGCCGGAACATTCGCAGCTTGCTCCACAGCCCCGGTATCTGGATGATAAAGCGCAAGCAGCCGCCGACAACAACGCCGACAGCCAGGGCATAGATAGCAGTCGGATTGGTCGGATTCCAGACCAGAGCCAGCAGCGCAACAAAGACCAGCACCATAGCTGTGCGGAAGCTGGCATCGGCCACGGCTGGCAGCGTGAAGCGCTTGTAGGAGTGCAGGGTCAATTCGGGCATCACAGACAGGGAAAACAGCAGCAGCGCTGGGGCCATTATCCGCAGCATTACCACGGCCAGCCGCAGGTGTTCTGAGTTCCTGGCAAGCCCCTTGCCCACAAAACCCAGGATTGGCTCAGCGAAGACAATACATATTGCGGCCAGCATGAGCAGCGTCACGAACTGCAGGGCTGTTATTATGCTGCCGACACGCCAGGCCGCTTCCTCTCCCTCTTCCTCCCGACTGCGCACGAACTGGGGCAGGTAGGTGGGGCGCAGCAGCTTCTCTATCTTCGTGTAGATGGTGAAGATAACGCTGTTGTAGACTACCTTGTAAGCATCGGTAGCCCCGCTCTTGCCGAAGTAGCCGGCCAGTAGCATCTCCTTGATGTACCCCATCAGCTTGCCGATCATCAGAAAGGCAGTGATGATGATGGCGGCGACCGTCATCTGCCGGCCCGCCTGCCGCATCTCGCCTTCGGGTGGGGTTGTCAGTTCAAATTCGTCGTCCATACGTTCGTGTCTCTTAGTTGCCAAGCTTGAGACGCCACCACGAGGTTGCGTCGAAAGACAGAATCACAGGGCAGGGTGATCTTCCAGCTTGCCCGTGAGCTGCGCAGGCAGGATGCCCACGCTACCCCCGGGAGGGTAGGGTAAGCTTCCAGCTTGCCCCGCAGGTGCCCTAACAGGCTGGAAGCTTGTGCTACCCAAGGAAAGAATAAATGTTCTTGAACATCGCCGCATTAGTCCTATCTTCTCATCGCCTCGCGGAACAGCGCCCCGAGCACCTGTACATTGCGCTGCGCATCAAACTCGCGCAGTACCTTCTCGCGCCCCTGCGCCGCCAACCTGCCGCGTAGCTCCTCGTCATAGATGACCCGCTCCAGCTTATCGGCCAGGTCCTCAGGGTCGCCCGGCTTGGCCAGCAGGCCGGTCTTCTCGTGCTCGATTAACTCCGGAATGGCGCTAAGGTCACTGGCCACCGTAGGGATGCCCATCGCCAGGGCCTCCACCAGAACATTGGGTAGGCCATCACGGTCGCCGTCCTCAGCCACCACCGAGGCCAGCACAAACACATCAGCCTCTGCATACAACTGGATCACACGCTCCAGGGACAGGATCCCGACGAATTCCACGTACTCGGCCAGGCCCAGGCCGGTGGCCTGCCGCTGTAGGTCCACCTGGTCGGGGCCCTCGCCGACGATGCGCAGTCGCAGGTCCACACCGCGCTGCCGCAGCAGCGCACAGGCCCTCAGCAGAATCGGGAAGCCCTTCTTCTCCACCAGCCGGCCCACTGACAACAGTGACGGCCGGCCAGGGGCGCGCAGCGGCACCGGCCTGAATATCGAGGTGTCAACCCCGTGGTAGACCAGATAGATTTTGTCGGAGGCCACCAACTGGTACTGCCGTAAGAGCTTGTTGAGGCCATAATCGGTGCAGACAGTAACGAACTCCGCCTCGGCGATCTTTTCGGCCACCAGGATGGCCTCGCGGGTGAATATGTCGCGGGCATGAAACGATACGCTGTATCCCAGCCCCACAATCTCGGCTAGCAGCATCCCCACCGTCGCCGGCATACTGCCGAACTGGCAGTGAATGTGGCGTACCTGTCGCGGCATCCGCACTGCGAAGTAGCCTGCGGTCAGCAGGGAACTGACCAGCTCTCTGGTATGGCGCGGTTGCTGTAGTGCGAACCTCAATAGAAGCGCGGCGGCGCTGAGATAGCCAATTGGATAGCGTACCAGAGCGGCAAACTGGGCCAGCAACGACCGCCCGCTCAGTGGCGCAGCGCGGCGGATCGTAACCTCTGCCAGCTCCCTCGCTTGCCGGTGAACGACCTCATGCTGTGGCTTGGACAGAGCCAGGGGGATGACCCGAAAGCCCAGTCCCTCCACTGCCAGCATCTCCCGCAACACGAAGGTCTCCGAGATTGAGGGGAATTCCCCCACAATATAGGCTACCCCAGGCCCTGTGCTAGGCCCGGCCCGACTCGCCGCCGACTTCCTCATATATCTTCACTACCTCGCTGGCATGTCGCGCCCAGGAATACATTGCTGACCGCTCCAGGCCCTTGCTTACCAGTTCCTGACGCCTGCCTTCATCGCTGACCAGCCGTACAATTGCCTCGCCCAGGGCCGCCGGCTCGCCAATCGGTACCACCTCCGCTGCATCTCCAGCTACCTCAGGCAAAGCGCCCTGGTCTGAAGCGATTACCGGCGTCCCGCACGCCATTGCTTCCAGCGGCACCAGCCCAAAGCCCTCAAATAGCGACCAGTGGATGCACAGCTCTGCTCCCGTGTACAGGGCCGCTAAGCTCTGCTGCGGCACATAGCCCAAGTGTAGGATACGGCCAGGCAGGCGGTCGGCGACCTGTTGAAAGCGACGCATTATCTTCCCAGCCCGCCAACCCATCGCTCCGGCGATCACAAGACGGTGCGGGATACAATCCGCCACTGCCTCGAAGGCCTGTACAGTGGCTATCAGGTTCTTCTTTGGTTCGATATTGCCTACGCACAGCAGGTAGGGCTCGGTCAGTTGGTAGCGGTCCCTGGTCTTTTCAACTTCATCCGGTGTGGCCGGCCTGAACGCCGACTCCACGCCCAGCGGCACCACCCGCAACTTGTCCTCCGGCATATTCGGCACGCATTTCAATATCTGGCTGGCCACATACGCCGATGGCACTACCACCCTTGCCGCTCGCCGGATGCTGCGGGGCATCATCAGACCATAGTGCCACACATTGCTCGCCTTGCACCAGCGGGGATGAGTCAGGGCCAGAATGTCATAGACCGTCAGCACCGCAGGTATGCCAAGCCGCCAGGGCATTACATAGCCGGGAGCGTGAAGGATGTCAAATTCCTCGCGAGTCAGCAGCCCCGGTAATCTCATCTGCTCCCAGAGAATGCGCCCGACCCGGCCGGCTGCGGCGGCCGGCCCCCGTTGTATCTGGATACCCTCAGGCATCAGTTCTGCGTCGAAGTTGCCGGGGACAAAGCCCACCAGATTATGCTTGTCAGTATACGCACCAAGCGCTCGCAGCAGGTTGAGAATTGACCATTCCACACCCGAAAAGCGCCCCTGCAGCAGCATCGCGTCAATCGCCACGCGCATTATTCATTCCCAGCAGATCTTCATACACGGCCATTATGCTCTGGGCCATCGCATCGGCACTGAATTGCTGTACTCGCACCCGTCCAGCTTCGGCATAGCGTCGTGCCTCATGTGGATTATCCAGCAGTCGCAGCAGGCCGGCGGCGAGGGCCTCAGCACTGGCCGGCTCCACCAGCAGCCCGCTCCTCTCGTGCTCAATCAACTCACTTGGCCCGCCGGCATTGGCAGCGACCACTGGCGTGCCCACCAGCATTGCCTCCAACACAACCCGACCTAGCGCCTCTTTCGTGGCCGCATGCGCGATTAGATCCGCAGCCGCCATAATATCGGCCACATCGTCCCGCTGGCCGAGGAATGAGACGTTGGGTGAGGCTATCTGCTTGAGATGGGCAAGATAGTCCCGGTGGTTGTGGGTGAGGTCATCGCCCAGCACCCAGAAGCGGCAGTTGGGATAGCTTCGGCTTATGATCCGGCTGGCTTCGATGAAAACATCATGGCGCTTCCAGGGTACGATGCGAGAGACAATCGCCACAACAGGCGCATCAGTGGGCGTGTCAAGTTCCTGGCGCACCTGCTCCCGTGAGCGCTTCACTGCGAAGTCGTCCTCGTCAATTCCGTTGTAGATGACCGTGAGGTGGCTGGGTTCGCCCCAGGCGTGGCGAATCCGGTTGGCGACCGTGTGGGAGATTGCGATGACGCGATTGCAACGTGGCATCAGCCACCGCAGCGCCTGCGGCCGCACCAGGGCATCACGGACATGGCACACAAACGGCAGCGGCGGCCCGCCAATTGCGCAAGCAATGCCGGACGGAACGTTGTTGCCATGGATAATATCTGCCTGCACAGAACGGGCCAGGCGCCCCAGATGCCGCCGCGCCCGCCACAGCCGCATCACCTGCTCCGCAACTCGCAGCGGGTTGCAGGTGTAGTAAGGCCGTGGGATTGGCACTTCGTGAGCCTGCACCGGCAGCCTCAGCAGCGCATCGTTCAGTGGCCCCGGCCCCGGCATCGCAATATCGGCCACCACTCGCTCCGGGTCCAGATGCCTCAACAGACTCATCAGGCTATTCTCAGCCCCGCCGATGATCCGGGCGTGGTTGACGTATAGCACTCTAATCGGGCCACTATGACCTACCATTTCTCCTCCTCAGGTAGGATACTGCTGCTGGAGCCACTCCAGCGAAGTCCGTATTACCTCATCCTCCCACCTCAGCGCATAGAAGGCGTGGTTGGATCCTTCCACAATATGGCGCTCAAACGGCCTCCGAGCCCGGTTACACAGGCTCTCATAGTGCTCTACACAAGCGGCTCTGGTCGGGTCATTGCCGCCATAGATGAAGAGCCGCTCGCCTTGGAATTCGTCGAAACGCCCCAGCCAGTCTATATCAGCGTCAGAGGCCGCTCCCTCCTCGCCTGCTCCCCTACCGCCACGTAGAATTGTCTTGCGTATCATCCCGCCCTGCAACCGCCCGGCCAAGAGCTTGCGCCACGTCTCGGCCCTCAGCAGCTTCCGCCAGTACTGCTTGAGGATTGCGCTTCGCTTGGCGCTTTCGGCCTGGGTGCGGTCAGCGCCGACAATCGGTGCGGACCACAGCACAAGGCTGTCACAACCCTCCATCAGCGGCGCGGCTCCGATGGCCACCTCACTGCCACTGCAATCGCCGATCAGCGCCAGCCGCCGCAGGCCCGTGGCATCCCGGAAGTAGGCGCCGGCTGCCAGGGTATCCTCTATCATCGTGCTGAGGGTGGCAGCCTCGGCATCGCCCTCGCTATCGCCCCGGCCTCTGAAGTCAAAGCGCAGGCAGCAGAAGCCCTGCGCGGCGGCCCTCCGCGCTAGCTTGGTGAACATCTGGTGTGGCCCGATGCGGTAGCCGGCCCAACCATGCAGGAATACCAGCCCGCCGCTGCGCATTCGCCCGTCAGGCCGGTGCAAGACACCAAGCAATCGCTGCCCCTGGCTCTCAAAGAATAAGTGCTGTTCCATCTGCTCTTATTGCTTGCCTTCGAGGACCGTTATCTGCTCCTTGAGTTCGCCCAGCTCCTGTTCGAGGCGTTGCACACGCTTCTGCAAGGGCCCGCCCTCCAGTGCGACAGTACGCAGGGTCAACGTTGCCCACCAGATGACGGGCGCCAGACAGATGATCACAACGCCCCCGACGATGATCGCCGTAATCCATACTCCAGCGGTCATTGCTCATCACCTCCCATAGTTTGTCTAACCTCTGCCAGCCACCGGCAGGTGGTCGCCACTGCAGGCCCGGGGTCAACCAGCCCGATCTTGTTCCAGAACGGCTCCTGTCGCACGCCCAGCACCCTGCCCTGGGCATACCTTTGCGCGAGCTGAACGTACAGGGGACCTGGTTGCTCACGAGGCCCGATGTTCAGCACCAGGGTCGGCCCCTCGAAAGCGACCGGTTGGGCCAGCATATCAATAGCCCCGAGTTGCTCCTGAGTGCGCTTTGATAAGCGATATCCGTCGAAGTCCACGACTTCCTGCTGATACTCCTCGGCGACTCGCTGCGCATCGAACTCTCCGCCCTCGGTCAGCATCGCCCTTATCTGCGAGCGCTGCAGATTGTGGGCGACATATCGCTTGCCATTGATTATTGGCTCCCACATCACCAGCCAGGCGGCGGGCGTGTCATCGGGCAGGCGGCTTTCGGCTGCCCGCGCTGCCAGCGTCGCTCCGACACGCAGCCCCAGCAAGCCGATGCCTCCTGCTGCCAGTTGCTCCCTAGCGAAGCTGCAGGCAGTCAGCACATCTGTCAGCCACTCCTCAGGTCCGAAGTCAACGAAGCTCCCCTCACTATCGCCCGTGCCTCTGTAGTCAAAGCGTAGCGCCGCGATGCCCCTCTCTGCCAGCGCCCGCGCCATCTCGGTCAGCACCCGCTGGGCGCACTTCTTCTCCTCAGCAAATGGGTCGCAGATGACACACAGTTCACCACGGCCCTGGGCCGGCGCATACAGCACCCCATGCAGCCTCAGGCCGCCGCTATCGAATTCAACTGGCTGCTCACACGCCATTGCCCTTCTTCCTTGTCACCAATCCGGCTATCCCTTCCACCGTCGAGAAGGTCTGCAGGTCGAAGTCGTCCTCCTCCAACGAGATGCCCATATCATCCTCCAGCCCCACTACGATCTCGAATAGCTGCACCGAATCAACCCCATAGGTTGCCATCAGGTCGGCATCGTCGGCGACCTCCTCCGGGGCCACGTCAAGAAACAGCCGCTCCACGAGCATTCGCTTGATCTGCCTCTTGATTTCGTCGGGTGACATCGCGCGCCTCTCTTATCTCTCTTCAATGGCAACAGCCCGGCACCAGGCGCTGTCTACGTTCACGAAGGCGATTGGTAGACCCATATAATAGAATTGACGCTTGAGCAGGCCGCTTAGGTCCAACAGTTCGACTAGCAGGGCATCGTGCCTATAGACAATATCGTGTATCTGGCGGCCCTCGGCGGAGTCACCGCCCAGCTTGAAGTCCGCCTCAAAGCCCAGCATCTTGATGCCCCGGCCCACCATCCACGTCGCCGCTTCGACGGCTATCACTGGCCGCCCCTCTTCGCCCAACTCCTCCCGGCGTGGGTCGGAATTACGCAGCAGGAGTATATCACCGGGTTGCATCAAATCGCCAAGCTTAGTCTCCAATACCGCCGGGTCAATCACAGGACACTCAGTAACATCCGGCACATCCAGCAACACGCCTCTGCCCATGAAGAGCTCCAGCGGATAGTCCTCGCAGCCCTTGCCCTCCATATAGAAGTGACGCGGGGACTCGACGTGGGTTCCGACATGAGTGTGAGTATTGGTGATGTCGTACTTGAGCGTGTCATCGGCTAGCCGCCCGGGCTCAACTTCAAACGGCCGCTCTGGGCTGCCAGGTGGGCATACTTTCATAGACAGGTCAACGAGCCTGTATTTGCGCCAGTCAATCTCGAACATAGCAACTCAGCTCCGGGACGAGAGTTCGTTGTGGTAAGTTCCCGCCCGCAGGCCTGGCCTCCTGCCTACGCACCTGTGCAGAATTGAGAAGCAGAGAGGACTATGGTATGTCAGAGTTCATATCTCCTGCCGTTGACCTCGTCGAAGCACATCCAACTGGTCGTCCGGGCAGACGGCTGATATGAACCTGGCGCGCATTCATCGGAACTTCCGCGACCTGTGTGTGGGGGGAGGGATGGACAAGCGCGAACTTGCGAAGGACCGGGCGGCTATAGACACGGAGCTTGAGAAGCTGAGGCCCATCCTGGACCAGGGCGGCTGTATCCCCACGGTGGACCACACCGTCCCACCCGGTGTCAGCTACGACAACTTCTGCTCCTATATGGAGCGCAGGCAGGAATTGCTGGGCGGCTGAGCCTTCATTCCTCGTCTGCCAGGGCGGCGTCGCGGAGCTGCTCCCAGAATGCCCTGGCTGAAATGGCGGCCTTGTTGTGGCGGCCATAATACTCGCGGTCGAGGTCAATGTCAGCCCAGATTAAGGTTTCAGCATGGAGGCCAGCGGCTGCCATAATCTGACCATTCCGGTCCAATATGTAACTATCACCGTACCCCACCCCTTCACTCTCCAGGCTTGCTTGATAGCCGGCCTCCACGTTATTCCCGCGCACGAAGAACACACCGTTTTCGACTGCCCGCGCGATGTGGTCATTGCGCACATGCAGATAATGATCTATTGCCGTCTCCAGCCCGATGTAGTTGTAATGCGGGGCAAAGATAATCTCGGCCCCCTTCATCACCAGAATGCGCGTTGGCTCCGGATAGCCCCCATCCGCGCAGATGATGATGCCAAACTTGTGGCCAGCTTTTTCGAATACCGGTGTCTCCCGCCCGGGCTGGAAGTAGTTAATCACCGGGAACGCTTTTGAGTATGTGCCCACCAACTCGCCCTGGTCCACTACCACCACGGTGTTATACAGGTCGGTGCCACGGAGTTCGTTGAACCCGACCATAAACATCACCGGATAGCCGGCGGTAACCTCCCGCAGATGGCAAATCTGCGGCCCCTCCAGGGGCCAGGCGTGTTCACGGCAGTGCGCCTCACTGCGGAAGTAACCACCCAGAAACGATTCGGGAAATGACATCAACTCTAGGCTCTGCTCCGTCGCCTGCTCCAATCCCTGGCAGACTGTCTCTAGGTTGGCCTCGAAGTCCCCCGGTTGGCAGATACACTGATAATGACCGATGCGCATGCTGATCTCCTTGGTCGCTCCTAATTCGGCAAGCTGGCAGGTTATTCGTGAAGTATGACTAACTACCTGCATAGGAGTCTTCGGTTGGCTGGCTGGAGAGGAATTATGCGCGAGGATGACGAAGTGCAGGAGAACCGGTCATCCAATAAGCGAACAAGGAGCGGTAGAAATGAAATATGGCGTGATTCACTACAACGCACCAGGCGACACGGTTGAGGAGTTCCTGCAGTACGCCGCTGACACCGGCTTTGACAGTGTTGAGCTGCAAATCGGCGATGTATGGGACGGAGAGAGTGACCTCGACTCTGCCAAGCGCCGCGCCGAAGCGGTCAAAGGTACGCTTGAAGCTCTGGGCCTGAGCTGCTCGCAGCTTGCTGCTGGCAACGACTTCGTGGTCCTGGATGAGGAGCAGGTCACATTCCAGGTCGAACGCATGCGCAAGTGCTGTGAACTGGCTCAGGTGCTGGGCACTAACAGTATCCGCACCGAGGGCGGCAGCCTCAAGGACGAAGTCCCCCCCGCGCGGATGGCTGAGGCGATAGCCGGCTGCCTGAAACGCTGTGCTGAGTGGGCTGAGCCGCTGGGGATGAGGTTTGCGCTGGACAATCACGGCGTCGTGACTAACGAGTGGCCTGTGCAGCTTGAGGTCTTCGAAGCGGTCGGTTCTAAGTGCGTGGGAGCCAACCTCGACACGATGAACTACCGCTGGTTTGGCCACAGCCTGGAGAAGCTGCACGAGATCTACAAGGCAATCGCCCCGTACACCTTCCACACACATATGAAGGACGGCTTCGACAGCCGTGAGAATTACAGGGGCCAGGCGCTTGGCGAGGGCGAGATTGACCTGGCGTGGGCGGTGCAGTGTCTGAAGGAGGCCGGCTATGAGGGCGTCTGGTGTGCTGAGTACGAGGGCCCTGAGGATACAGCCATCGGCTACCGCAAGTGCCTGGACTGGATGAAGGCGAACTGCTAAGCAATCGGGCCGGCCCCTATTCAATGGGTACCAGCCTGATACGAACTGAAGCAAGTACGACGATGAAAATGACTGGCAGGCACGCCCGAAACCGTGTACGCGAATCGGCGACGGGGTTCAGATCGTCAGCGATGACCTGACCGTCACCAATGTGAAGTACTTGCAGTCGGCCATTGACCTGGCGCGGCGCTGTGTTAGCCAGCCTCCATTCACTACCATCCTGTAGAGCTTGAAGTGGTGGGGATGCAACGGGCCAGATACCTGACCGAGCTTGAGAATTGCCAGCTTTGCGAGTGGCATTGCGGGGTCAATCGCCTGGTCGGGGAAGTGGGAATGTGTCAGCTTGGTCTGCCCCAGGTGGCCAGCCGCGCCCTACACCCGGCCCCGCCTAGCAGCTACACCCTCTTTATGGCTGGCTGCAACTTCAAGTGCCTGCACTGCCAGAACTGGGACATCGCGCATTGGCCCCATAGTGATGCAGTCATTGACGGACGGGTGGACCCGGCCGACCTGGCCAGGGAGTCTATCACAGCATTGAACAGCCTGCAGGCTTCTCTGATACGGGCCGACAGGCTGTTTTTCTCCGGCGGCTGTCCCACCTGCAGCCTCCCTTACATCGAAGAGGTCGTGGCCCGTGCTCGCGCTCTGCAGCCAGGCACTCTGGTCAATTTCGACACTAACGGCTTTATGACACCCGACAGTCTGGCCCGGGTGTTAGAGTTCGCCGACTCGATCACATACGACATCCGCGCGGTTAGTGATGACGTACATAGAGCACTGACCGGCGCGCCGGCGGCTCCCATGCTGCGGAATGCGGAGGTCCTGGCCGCTCACAGGGAGAAGCTGTGGGAGTTCCGCGTGCTGATCGTGCCTCGCATCAATGAGGGCGAACTGGAAGCCATCTGCCGCTTCCTGGCTGGGCTCGACGCTGCCTTGCCGGTCTGCTTTCTCGCCTTCAGGCCCAATTTCGTGTTGGAGAACCACCCCGGGGCTAGTCTGGACCTTATGCGCCAGGCCCTGGCAATCGCCCGAGATTGCGGCCTGACCAACGCGGACTGGGCCGGGCGACCGGGACTTCCAGGGCGTGCCGGCTCTTCCTCGCACGATGGTCTGTTAGGCTGTGGAGTGGCGGTTGCACAGTGGTACGCACGGCGAGCCGGCTGTCAGACTATACCCCGGGACTGCGGCACCTGTCCGCAGACAAATGACTGCCCGGTCAAGCAGTATCAGCCTCTTCGACGCACCTGAAAGGCTACCGGATCGTGGCACGGGCCTCCCGCCTGCGATGAGATGTCGTTCCCGGTTTTTTCGCAACGAGGATTATTGCTAGCGGAGGAGAAATATGCCCCTCAGTTGGTGCGAAACGCCAACTTTTTCAGGCCCTCAGGCGGGACAAAAAAACTTCTTGACAGGTGAGGCAACGGAGTCTATAGTATAAGCCCGTGTAGCTTAGGGAGGCTAAAGTTATATACCTTTGACAACCCGGGCCTCTGATTCAGGCTTCCCTCAGACCCGCGCCTTATGCTTTCGGGGCACACTGGATGTTCCACAATCGTCAAAAGCACTGAGGTGGATGTAAATGGCGTCAGGGCTGTCCTCTACCGCCCAACTTCAGCTTTCCGAAAACGCACTCGCTGTCCTCGAGCGCCGCTATCTTAAGAAAGACGACTCCGGCCGCCCCACAGAGACGCCGGCCGACTTGTTCCACCGCGTGGCGCGCAACATCGCCTCCGCTGACGCGAACTATGGCGCCTCTGAAGCCGATGTCCGCCGGCGCGAGGAGCAGTTCTACGGCCTGCTCAGCCGCCTGGATTTCCTGCCTAATAGCCCGACCCTCATGAACGCCGGCGGCCCCTTCCAGCAGTTGTCCGCCTGCTTTGTGCTGCCGGTTGAGGATTCGATGGAGAGTATTTTCGAGGCAGTCAAGAACACCGCCCTTATCCATAAGAGCGGTGGCGGCACCGGCTTCTCATTCTCCCGCCTCCGTCCCAAGGACGATATCGTCAGTTCCACCAAGGGCATCTCCTCCGGCCCCGTCTCATTTATGAACGTCTTTGACTCGGCCACTGAGGCCATCAAACAGGGCGGCCGCCGCCGTGGCGCTAATATGGCAGTCCTGCGGGTTGACCACCCTGACATTATGGATTTCATCCTCGCCAAGCAGGACCACACACGGTTGAACAACTTCAACATCTCGGTGACAGTGACTGACGACTGGATGCGGCGGGTCAGGGAGGGGGAGAACTATGACCTGATCAATCCCCGCAATGGCGAACTAGCGGGCACCCTGAATGCTGCTGAGGTCTTCCAGCAGATGGTGGAGCTGGCCTGGGATGGTGGCGACCCGGGCATCATCTTCATTGACCGTATCAACGCCGACAATACCACCCCAGAGTTAGGCGACATCGAGAGTACCAATCCCTGCGGCGAGCAGCCGCTGCTCCCGTATGAGTCGTGCAACCTCGGCTCCATTAACCTGGCCAACATGGTCAGCGGCGACATCGGCTCTGCCGAGATTGACTGGGATCACTTGGCCGACACGGTCCACCTGGCGGTCCGCTTCCTGGACAACGTCATTGATATGAACAGATTCCCGTTGCCAGAAATCGGAGAGATGACCAGGGGCAACCGCAAGATCGGTCTCGGGGTCATGGGCTTTGCCGATATGCTCATCTATCTGGGCATCCCTTATGCCTCCGAGCAGGCGGTTGACTTGGCCGAGCAACTGATGGGGTTCATTCGCGAGCAGGCCCGTCGCACATCGGCGGAACTGGCCGAGGAGCGCGGCACCTTCCCCAACTGGGAGCACAGCATCTACAACCAGGATGGCCAATCGCTACCCCAGCGCAACGCAACTACCACCACCATCGCGCCAACAGGAACCATCAGCATCATTGCTGGCGTCTCCAGCGGCGTTGAGCCATTGTTTGCTGTCGCCTTCACGCGCAATGTGATGGATAACACAAAGCTGGTGGAGGTTAACCCGCTGTTTGAGAGGGTCGCCCGGGCGCGAGGCTTCTCTACCCCTGAGCTTATGCAGGAGGTGGCGGCCAAGGGTAGCCTCCGGGACGTTGACGGGATTCCCCAGGATGTGAAGGAGCTATTCGTCACCGCGCATGAGGTGCCACCGGAGTGGCACGTGCGGATGCAGGCCGCCTTCCAGAAATACACCGACAATGCCGTCAGCAAGACGGTCAACTTCCCCAACGAGGCCACGGTCGAGGATGTCGCCTACGTGTATAACTTGGCCTTCGACCTCGGCTGTAAGGGCATCACGATGTACCGCGATGGCAGCAGAGAGGGTCAGGTCTTGACCACCGGCAAGACCGAGGCCGAAGAGGAAGTACCGGCCCAGTTGGAACCGCGCCACCGGCCCAATATGGTGCAGGGTACGACGCGGATGATGCGCACCGGCTGCGGCAAGCTATACATAACGGTCAACCAGGACGAAAAAGGCCCCTTTGAGGTCTTCGGCAATATGGGCAAGGCCGGCGGCTGCGCTTCCTCTCAGACCGAGGCCTTGGCCCGGCTCATTTCATTGGCCTTCAGGTCGGGCATCCCGGCCGAGCACGTCATCAAGCAGCTCAAGGGCATTAGCTGCCACATGCCCGCGTGGGAGGTCGGCGGCGGGAAGATCCTGTCCTGCGCTGACGCCTTCGCCAAGGCCATCGAGCGCTGCGTGCTGCCTGAGGACACCCAACTCGCGATGGACTTCAACGGTACCAGCTTCGGCCACCTGGGCGCCTGCCCGGAGTGTGGCGGCGCTCTGCATTCGGAGGGCGGCTGCGTCGTCTGCCAAGACTGCGGCTACAGCCAATGTGAGTAATCCGCCCGCAAGGTCTGCGGGCAGTGGATGGCGAAAATAGCAGGCGAGGTCCTCAGGGCCTCGCCTGTTCGCTTACGGAAATCCGGCACCGGTCAGCAGAGAGGTGGTCGTCGTGGTAGAGCATCCCAGCATCGGCTCCCAGTTCCAGGCCCAGACCAGCTATTCTCGCTACCAGATGCCCGGCGGACCAGTCTGGACCCGGGGGGCGCCTCCATACAAGGAATATGCCGAGGTCCTCCAGTGGATCGAATTGCCGTCGCCCGCGGTCAGTGGCGGTGCCGCTTTGTGGGAGACTGTCGCTGCGCGCCGTTCCATCAGGCACTTCGCCCCTCAGCCAATCGAGTTAGCTCAAGTCTCCCAACTCCTGTGGGCCACCCAGGGGCTGACCGCAGGCGACCGCTTGCGCGCCTGCGCCTCCGCCGGGGCGCTGTATCCCAACGAGACATATCTGGTGATCAATCGCGTGACCGACTGCTGGCAGGGTCTGGCCCATTACGACGTGCGCAATCACCGTCTGGGCCTGCTTGCTGAGGGCGACTTCTCCGCTGACATCGCTGCGGCATGCATGGATCAAAGCGCTGCTACCCAGGCCGCGGTGGTCTTTATGTGGGCGGCGGTGGTGCAACGCTGTGCCCAAAAGTATGCCGACCGCGCCTACCGCTACATTCACCTGGATGCCGGTCATCTGGGTGCGCATCTGCAACTGGCCGCCGTAGCGCTGGGTCTGGGCAGCGTCAACGTTGGCGCGTTTTACGATGACGAGGTGGCGGCCCTGTTCGGGCTTGATGGTCAGTTTGAGATCCCAGTCTATCTGACAGCGGTCGGCAAGCCGAGTTGAGCCGTATGAGCCAAGTATCCAGGGTTGACAGTCACATAGCAGCGCGCCTGGCGGCCCTCGGCCTGGTTGTGGCCGGTGTGATGGCCGGGGCTGCTCAGGTGCTCGTGTTCCGTGAGCTGCTGGTCGTCTGCCACGGCACCGAGCTCACCGTCGGCCTTATCCTCGCCTCCTGGCTCGTCTTCGGGGCCATCGGCAGCCTATACGGACGACGCCTGGGCCGCCAGGATGAAAGCCTGGAGCCGACAGCCGCCCGCGTTGCGATGCTGGCTATCTGGCCCGGCCTCAGCTTGTTTGTGGGGCTCATTCTCATCCGCTGCGCGCCGTGGCTGCTCACTGAACTCCTTTCCTCCGTGCTCGCTCCGCTTGCGGCCCTGGGGCCTAAGGGCCAGGGATTGGTTCGTCTCATCGTCCTGCAACCCGGCGAGATGCTGAGTCTGTTTCATATCATTATTGTCGCCGGTGCGGGCGCGTTTCTGCCGGCCGCCCTCGAGGGCTGTCAGTTCGCCGCCGCCTCTCGTCTCTATGTGCAGGCCAGGAGCCAAGAGCCGGTCTCGGCAGGGGGCCGGGCCTATGCTTACGATTCGGTCGGCCATCTCCTCGGCGGCGTAGCCCTGGCCTGGATTGCTCTACGCCTGCTCGACCCCTTCACCGCCGCTGCGGTCGGGGGGCTGCTAAACCTCGCCGTTGCTGCGGCGCTGCTGTACTACTGCTGCCAGCGCAGCAGGCCAGCGGGGTTGGCAGCCGTTGGTATCATTTCCGTGCTGCTGCTGGTCCTGGCTATGCCGTTGGCCAGTTGGTCGCTGAGGGTCCGCTGGTGGGGGTATCAGGTCCTGGAGAACGTCAACTCCATCTACGGTAATATAGTTGTGGTGCGCCACGGCGAGCGCGGAGTCTGCTTCTTCCAAAATGGCGTGCCGGTTGCAACTGCCCCACCTGTGCCGACCGTGCAGATTCCAGTGCACTTCGCAATGACCCAGGCCCGCACCCCGCGTCGAGTCCTGCTCATCGGTGGTGCTATGACTGGCGCGCTCCAGGAGTTGCTCAAGTATGAGGGGGTGCAGATTGATTGCCTGGAACTCGACCCGCGCACCTTTGAGATCGCGCGCCGCTGGCTGCCGCCTGATCAGGTTGCGCACTTGGATGACCCACAGGTGAACTGTGTGACCGGCGACGCCCGCTTGTTCGTCAAGCGGCACGCGGCGGATGAGAAGGCTGTTCCGTATGATGTGGTGCTGGTGATGCTGTCGGGCCCTTCGTCGGCTCAGCTCAACCGCTTCTACACGCTTGAGTGGTTCCAGGAGGTCAGCCGCCTCCTGGCTCCCGACGGGGTTGTCTGCTGGCAGGTGCCATCTTCCGACGCGTACCTCAGCGGCCCGCTACTGTTACTGAACAAGTCCAGCCATGCGACTGCCACCTCGGTGCTAGGGCCGCCGGCCCTGCTGCCGGGCTCCACCAGCCTGCTGATGGCCGCCGGCGGACCAAGTGCGGAACTGACCGAGGACTTTGATGAGGTGTACCGGCGGCTCACGCAGCATCGCGTGAGGGCCAATCTTTTTGAACAGCAAGCCTACGCGCAACTCGTCCCCTTCAACCTCGACACATTCCGGCAGCGCTTGCGCCAGGGCCCGCCGGCTGCTCTCAACCTCGATGCCCGCCCCATCGGCTTCTTCTATCACCAGTCCTGGTGGTTCCAGCACTTCCATCACGGCTCCGCCCGGTTGCTTGAACGTCTGGCCGCCATCGGCGTCCCTCAGGTGCTCCTGGTCATCGTATGTGTGTTTGCAGTCTGGTCGCTACTATGCCTGAGGCCGGCCCGATTTCCCTCTGTAGTGCCGGGAGCGATCGCCGTCACCGGCTTTGTCGGGATGGTCGCCGAGGTCGTCATCCTGTTCACCTTCCAGGCCTACTACGGATATGTCTATCACCAGATAGGGTTCATCGTCGGCGCATTTATGGTGGGTATCGCCATCGGCGCTCTGTGGATTGGCGGACGACTGCGGGAGACCGTCGGCGCACCACGGCTCGCTCTGTGGATGGGGTGGCTGCAACTTGCCATCGCCGCTGTCGTGGCCCTGACGCCGCTGGTGCTGTCTGCATTGTGGGCCAGCGCAGGCAGTGCCGCCGCCTCGCTGCTATCGGCCAACGCGATCTTTCCCCTGCTGACGATGCTTATTGGCCTGCTGGTGGGCACCCAGTTCCCCATCGCCAGCCTGCTGTGGGCCACCAAGCGCGGTGGGGAGGCGGAGTCGGTGCCGTTGCTGTTTGCCACTGACCTGATCGGGGCTGCGGCCGGAGCGCTGCTGGGCGGAGCGCTACTCGTCCCCGTCTTCGGCGCCCTGGCCACCTGTCTGCTAATGGCAGCGACATCGGCCCTGATGACGCTCCTGCTCGCCACCTACGTCCCCTTTGCTGAGTAAGTGGCAGGCGTCCTTATAGAAAGGGGCCAGGACAGTTTGCCCGCCATGACTCGACACAGGAGGGCAAGCGGCGAGGCAATATATTCCTATGGAACGTATGTTCTATGTTTTTGGGGCTTAACTCGACATAGGACAGGCCCAAAACGGCTTAGGTAAGCCATTTTTAAGGGGTGACGCTAGCGTCACCCCCTCTGCCGGGAAGCGTAGCTTTTTCCTGGCAAGTTTCCACCAATAGTGCTACCTGTAATCCAAGATTTCTAGGGAATGCGGTAGGAGGAACCCCGCTTCTTCCAAAAGGCGATTCCCCCGGGAAAGCCGTTCGCCTTTAGCCGTTCGCGAGGTCGTAGGAGATGACCTGGATGGCCGAGGTGTTGTTGGTGCCCAGGCCGGCAGAGGCGGCGTTCTGGATGTAGGCCGGCGGCCGCTCGGTGTCCGCCAGCCGGGGCAGGCCCTGCATCTGCCGGCACATATCCACCAGCAGCGCTATCTGGGTATCCAGGGCGACCGGGTCAGTGGCCGCGATCACGGCGCTGTATTGCATTATATCAGCGGCGCTGAAGGCCGGGCCATTGTCATACTGCACCCGCACCGCATCGCACACAATCAGCCTCTGCTTGTCCTTGATGGCCCGGTGGGTGTTGACAGCGGGGATGGCCGTCTTGCAGTCCACGATGCCGTCACGGTTCTGCGGGTTATGGAAGTCCTCGGGATTGTGGATGCAGCCGAAGTGGTTTTTGAGGCCGCAGGTCATCCCCGCGTAGGCATGATGCTTGATGACAGGCACGTTGACGACGGCGGTGACCTGACGCGTCACTATCTTGGACAGGCGGAACGTGGTCTCTCCGCGAGTGGTAAAGCGGTCCTCGTAGCCGGGGTTATTCTCACCGCCGACGGTGCCGTATGTCTGCACCCCCGGGCCGCCGAGGTTGATCTGGTAGCCGGCCGCTGCCAGGTCGCGGTCTTCCTTATCGAAGACGATGATGTGTTCGGGGGGAATGCCGACCGATGTCAGCCCCTCGGCGATGGCGCCGATGATGGCCGGATGTGGGGCAATCTCGGGGGCGATGGTGTTCAGCTTTACCCCAACGATGTCATCCTTGGTGAACAGACTGGCCCACGCGCGGGTCGGGTCCCCCTGCCCGGTCACATCCCGCACTGCCATGTGGGTGAGGCTGCGCAGCGTGGCAGCCAGGGCATTCTGTCCATATCCCGGCATCCGCGTGTCCCGAGCCACCACAATCCGCGCAGTGCCCTGCCCCCACTGGCCAAGGACGGGAACGCCGGCTGCCAGCACTCCACCGGCTGTTGCGAGGGTTGTTTCCAGGAATTGCCGTCGGTTCATATCGCCTCTTTACACCGTCCACAGGCCCGGGATGGGCAGGCCGCACTTCACACATCTGCCGGTGGCCAGGTCCAGCCCCGTGTTCTGCACGGTGTATCCGACCCCCCGCTTGATGAGCTTAATCCCGCACTTCGGGCAGTACGTGGACTCGCCTGGGTCGCCGTCGAGGTTACCCAGATAGACATAACGCAGACCCACTTCGAACCCAATGCGCCGCAGGCTGCGTAAGGTCTCCCAGGGCGTTGGGTCGAGCCGCCGCAGCCGGTATTGCGGGAAGAACTGGGATACGTGGAACGGCACATCTGCCCCGCAATTGTCCAGTATCCAGCGGCACATCTCCCGGAACGTGGCCGGGTCGTCGTTATAACTCGGCACCACCAGGTTGGTCAGCTCCATCCAGATACCGGAGGCGGCTGCCGTCTGAATTGCCGCCAGCACTGTATGAAGCTCGCCGCCGGTCATATCCCGATAGAAGTCCTCGGTGAAGCCCTTGAGATCGAAGTTGATGGCATCCAGCACCGCCAGCATATCCTTCAGCGGCTCCTGGCAGATGTAGCCGGCCGTGTGGGCCAGCGTGTAGATGCCATTCTGGCGGGCGAGCGCAGCAGTGTCCAGCAGGTACTCAATGCACTGAGTTGGCTCGGTGAAGGTGAAGGTGATACTGGGGATGTTGTACTTGAGGGCCTGGCTTACCAGGCTCTCTGGCGAGAGGTCTTTGTTGTCGGTCTGTTCGGGTCGCGTCTGGGCTACATCCCAACTCTGGCAGAACTTGCAGTTGAGGTTGCAGCCGGCCGTGCCCAGGGCGATAGTCCGCGTCGCGGGCAAGAAATGATAAAAGGGGCCTTTCTCCATCGGGTCAGTCGGCTTGATGGTAGCTGGCTTACCGTAGACCTTGGTGATGTACTTGCCGCCCTGGTTCTCGCGCACGCCGCAGAAGCCCCGCTCCCCTATCTTGATGTCGCACATCCGCGGGCAGAGGGTGCATATCGTGTCAGTGCCCCGGCTGACGTGCCAGTACTTGGCGACCTTGTTGGAGACGTTGCCCATCCTGGTGTCCTTGGCCCCGACCAGGACGCTGAGGGTGCCAAGGCCCTGTCCCTGGAGCGCCGGAATGGCGCAGGCGGCAAGCGACCCCTTGGTGCACATATCCAAGAATTCCCTACGCGTCAGTTCCAAATCACCCACCGGATGTTCACCGCCCCACATTTGCTGTAGGGATAGACGAATGCGGTTGCAGATTCCGCTAGTTGTGACAGTGCTGCTATGGGTGCTGTTCGTAGCACGAGCATCCTGCTCGTGCCTCCGCACGGGCTGGAAGCCCGTGCTACTCGATTAGCTCCCCATTGCGCTGCCGGTGACTGGCAGGCCCCACTGCTGAAGCTGGACGACGATGCCGCTGCCAAACGTCTTCTCCAGCGCGTGCGCCAGCCCCTGGACACCTCGCACATTATTGGCAGACCTGACTGCGTGGAAGAAATCACGGTACGGCTCGCGGTCTATGAGCATATCGCGGCTGAAGCCCTGGATATCAAGCAGCGCATAGAGCATACCGGCCACTACGCCACCGTCGAGGGCGTTCGGGTCGGCCTCGTCACGGACGTAGACTTCCAGCGCATCCAGCGCCCGCTGCCGCGCCCGCAGCACCTCTTCCTGGGGCAGCTTGACTGCCGAAGGACTGCCGATGGCATCGCGCGTCTCGGTCACCAGCTCATACTGCAGCGAGGCTGCCGCGAAGTCGGTGAGGCCATCCAGCACGGGCCGATACTGGGCCAGTCGCGGCCCCAACGCCTCCAGCAGCACATTGCGGGAGAGCTCCCTGAGCCCCAGCATCCAGTCCGGTGGATCCTTGATGCCACAGGCCTTCACCCGCATCGGATTGCCCGAGGACTGATTGCAGGCCGGGTCCACATAGACAACCACCCTGTCATTCTGCTCAATGCCGGTCCAATCTGTCAGCGTCATCTGGCCGTTCTCCCAGATGTTGGGGATATTATAGGCGCGCATTTTCGCGGCGGTCGAATAGGGGCAGAACACCACGACCCTGTCACCATAGAACACGTCACAATTGCGCACATCGGCACCATAGGCGTCAGCCACCATCTGGGCATACTGGCTGGTGTCAACGCCGCCTTGCTGCAGCAACGCCCATGACAGCTCGGCGTCATCTCTCAGCCCCGACTGGCCATAGAAGTCAACAATCTCACTATATGCAGCGCGGGCGCCTTCGATGTTGCCCAGTCGCTCGTAACACTGGCCCAGCAGATAGCGCGAGGGCGCTGCATAGTCGCCAGTCCGCAGCCTAACCAGTTTCGCCAGCAGCTTGGCGGCTCGCTGGTAATCGCCCAAGTCCATCAGCATGCCAGCCTGATAATAGTAGGCATCCGGCAGCAGGTCACTGGGTGTTACCTTGTACTGGATGTGGTGCTTGTACGCCTCAAACCAGCCGAACTCTGTATGGCGGGCGTACAGCTTCATCAACTCATAGAATTTGTCCTTGTCCTGAATCAACCCCGCCGGGAACAGCGCGGGGAAGGCCGCCGACAGTTCTGGATACATCACCAGCGCCGTTTCGTAGTTGGCCGGGTTGGCATAGAAGCGCATCACCTTCACGGTGGCCTCGAACTCGTGGCTGCTGCCCGGGAAGTAGACCAGCAGCTCCTGATAGGTCTTAGCATTGTCGCCATTGACCGCCTCGGGGTCCTCGTAGGGTGTGTAGCACTCGGCGATCTGCTTGAGGGCGTCGTCGCGCAAATCGCTGCCTACGAAGTGATTGATGATGGTGGCATAGGCGGCCGAGGCGTCCTGGATTGCCGCCACCTCATCGGCATTGGGCGCTGTCGAGTATGCCCCCGTCGCCGCCTCCATGCGGTCGGCAAGCCGGTAGAGGTCCTCAGGCCCCTTGGCCTTGTTGACCTCCTCAAACAGTATCTTCTTCTGCCTGTAGCATTCGCCAATTCTGTAGAAGGCATTGTCATAGTTGTCGTGGCCGGGGAACTGGTTGATGAATTGACGGTACAGCGGTATGGCCTGGGCGTATTCGCGGTAGTTCTCGTGGTGCATCGCCCGCTCCCACAACTCCCGGGCCTCGCGGCCTGGATTCCAGGCCAGTGGGTTATACGTCTCGCCGCTGGCGACGCGTCCCGCGCCGCGGATTCGCGGCAGCAAGTTATTGGCCTCACGCATCGCCCGATTAGCGTGGTTGCTGCCGTACATATTGTGGATCAGATATTCATACGCCTCCAGCGCCTCCGGCAGGCGCCCCATCAACCGCAGCGAATCAGCGATTCGCATCTGACAGTCATCCGCGAAGTCGCTCATCGGATATCGGCGGATGAGGTCCTCGCTGGCGGCGATGGCACTGTCGTAGCCTTCGGCTTCAAAGTACTTCTGGGCCAGCATATTCAGCGCCGCAGGGCAGAACTCGCTGAGGGGGTACTTGTGCACCAGACCCTCAAGCGCCTCAATGGTAGCCCCCTCATCATCCACCTCGTTGAACTCCCCGACGATGGCCATATGCGCGTCATCGGCGTACGTGCTCTCTGGCCACTGTGTTATGATGAGATTGAGGGCATTAATTGCTGCGATGTGGTCGTTATCCTGCACATACAAGGTGGCCAGCTTCCAGGCGGCATCGTCGGCGAACTCGCCTTCGGGATAGTGCTGCAGCACCAGCCCATAAGCCTCGACCTGAGCGCGGAAGTCCTTCTGCACCGAAGTGACCCAGGCGTAGTGCATCAGGGCGTCGTCGGCGTAGTCACTATCGGGGTAGCGATCCAGGAAATTCTCGTTGGCCTTGATCGCATCCATTATCTCCTTGTGCTGCCAGGGCTTGCAGCAGGTGTAACTGGCAATCGCCGCGTCATCATGCTGGTTGTAGACGGTCAGACGGGTAGGGAGCAGCGCTATTTCGGT
>JALGTI010000198.1 GCA_029821455.1 Candidatus Zipacnadia bacterium
GGCTACGAAGTGGCCGGCTCATTGCCCGCGACAGTCACCGTCTCGGCCCCTACCACCGTATTGGCCACTATCTATATGATCGAGTCCGGTATAGAGCCACCACCAGGGCCGTAGGAAGGGTATCTCGCTTCAGTCTACTTCGATATTGTTGCTTCATCCACTTGGGCACTCTACCCCAGGACGGTGGCCGAGGCGCGGTCAAACGCGTCGAACAAACGGTCATAGCTCTCCAGATACCCCAGCGTCCCGTCGGCGGAGCTGTGCACTAGCCACTGGCGGCGTTGCAACTGGCGGATGATTTCGATGGGTTGCGGCTTGGAAAGCTGCTGCGGCTCCTGCTGCGATGCAGGTTGTGACTGTAGCGTCTAATAATCGAGACATCCGTGGGTGCGAGAGATTCCGATGTACCCTTGACAATGTTGCGGGGGTACACGGTACAATATGTATGCGAACCTTGTCCTAATAACTCGAATTGCAAAAAGGCGGTGCTGTGAGATGGAGCTTAAGAATGAAGGTGCGCAGATTTTTGTGCCGGATGGGCTTCCCGTTGACAAGGCCCTGGCCAGGAGCACGCACATGGCCCTCGGGGCACATCAGGATGACCTGCCGATAATGGCCCAGCATGGGATCCTGGAGTGTTTTGGCCAAAGCGACAAGTGGTTCCTGGGAGTGACGGTGACCAACGGCAGCGGCAGCCCGCGTGACGACCTGTACGCTGATTATACCGATGAGCAGATGCGAGCGGTGAGGGCGGAAGAAGAGAAGAAGGCCGGATTTGTGGGCGAGTACAGCGCAGTCGTGCTGCTGGACTACCCCAGCTCAGCGGTCAAAGACCCGGCCAATGCGGATGTGACGGAGGAAATCAAAGGCCTCATCGCTGCGGCGAGGCCCTCGGTCATCTACGTGCACAACCTGGCCGACAAGCACGATACCCATGTCGCCGTGACGCTGCGAACCCTGGCGGCGCTGCGGGAACTACCGGCCGAGGCACGGCCCGAGGCGGTGTATGGCTGCGAGGTATGGCGGGACCTGGATTGGATGGTTGATGAGGACAAGGTGGCTTTCGATGTCAGCAGCCACGAGAATTTCGCAGCGGCCCTGATGGGCATCTACGACTCGCAGGTTTGTGGCGGCAAGCGCTATGACCTGGCCACGGCCGGGCGTCGCAAAGCCCATGCCACCTACCATGAGACGCACGGAGTGGATGTGGCGGAGGCGATAATCTTCGCCATGGACCTCACGCCCCTGATCGCCGACACTGATGTGGATGTGACCGCGTATGTGAATGAGCATATCAACCGCTTCGCGGCGGATGTTGCCGAGCGGATTGCGAAGCTGACCTAAGCCGGGGATTCTGTCGTAGAAGAACGCGGCCGGTGCCGTGTGGGGAGGCACTAGCCATTTTTCTGAAGCGTGTTGCCTGCTGATTTGCCCGGGCAGCTACGGAGGATAGCGATGAGCCGGCTTGGCAGTGTCTGGCGTCGCGAGCATCTCGTCCAAACACTGCGGGGCCACCAGGCTTACCCGGTGCCGTGCGCCACCCTCTACATCGGCCTGTACACCGCACACATATTCCCGCTGAAGTTGGCGGAAGCCTATGCGGAGCTCGCTGGTGGCGAGTCGGAGCTGACACTAGGCGCGGAGCAAGAACTTGACGCGCGCGTGGAAGCCTGGGTACGCACGTACGAGAGCTTTGACCCGCCATTTGCGTGGATGCCGGTGCGGGATTGGATGGCCGTGGCGGCGCTTGATGGCGTGAGGGTTAGGTTCAGCGAGGATAATTGCCTGCGTGTGGCTCCGGACGACTCCCGGCAAGACCTGCTGGCCCCGCTGGACACCGCTGCTACGTGGCCGTGGGAGCGGGAGTCTCCCCCCAGTTTGGACTCCCTGGAGGAACTGGTGCCGCTAGTGGATGCGGAGACCCTCATCGCGGATGGCTGTCACGAGATGGCACGCCGGTTGGTGGCGCGGTGCGATGCGCAGGTATGGCTGCGTGGTGCGATAGGCAGCCCGTATGACAGCTTACCGGGGGTACTGGGTTTTGCCGTGATGATGGCGGCGATGCGGCGGGACCCGGTGGTGATTGAGGCCGTGATCGAGCGCACACTACACAACTGCCTGGAGCGTGCAAAGCTCATCAAAGCCTCAGGCGTGCGAGGCATCTTTATCGAAGAGTGCTGTGCCTCCAGCGACCTGATATCCGAAGCAGACTACTGTCGCTTCGCGGTGCCTTCGGATTACCAACTGGTAGCAGAACTCAAGGCGATGGGCTTTGATGTGCTGTTCCATATGACCGGCGGCATTGAAGGACGCTTGCCCCACCTGCGGGAACTGGGCGCTGATGGCATTGCACTGGAGGATGGCAAGAAGGGGTTTGAGGTGGATGTTGGCCGTGTCCGGAAAGAGTTGGGCGCGGAGATAACGCTGTGGGGCAACATCAACCCGGTCATCATCCGTGATGGGCCGCGAGAGCGGATCGCGGCAGAGGTGCAGGAGCAGGAGCAGTTCGAGCAGGCCGGGCGACCGTTTGTGGTATCATGCGGGAGCCCGCTGACACTTGATACGCCGATTGAGAACGTCAACATGATGCTGCAGGCGGCGGCAGCGTTGACTGAACAGGGGGCCTATCAACAGATGCAATCAAGTCCAAATGAAGGGGAGTGATGTGGATGCAAAACAGTATGCGGCAACCATTTCTTGGGATGGTGCTGTGCAGCCTGTGTGGTCTGCTGGTGGCTGCGCAAGCGCCAGCTAGCGACCTGGTCATTGTAGCGAACGGGCAGCCCAAGGCGACGATTGTCATCGCAGCGGAGGCCAATGACAAGGTCAAGCTGGCGGCAGATGAACTGCAGACGTATGTGGAGAAGATGTCGGGGGCCAGACTGCCTATCGTCACGGATGCAGAGAACCCGCAGGGGGCGCTGATCTTGGTCGGAACGAGTAAGCTGAGCGACGCGACGGGTGTGGCCATTCCCTCGGGTCTGACGAACGCCCGGCGCGAGGAAGGCTTTGCTATCGCGTGCAAGGACGGTCGCCTAGTTCTGGCCGGCAATGATGAGGGACCCTATCATGGCACGGAGTATGCCGTCTATGACTTCCTGAACCGGCTGGGCGTCCGCTGGTTTATGCCGGGAGAGTATGGCGAGATCGTGCCAGAGAAGGCAACGATCAAGCTCCCCGAAATGAGCGTCAGCGAGAAGCCGGACTTTGTGATGCGCAACTGGTGGGGTCACGTGGCCACGGAACTGCGGGAGCAGGAGCTGCGCTGGAAGCTTCGCAATAAGATGACAACGGCGCGGATGTTCGCGACACCTTCCGACGCCACCGCGGTCAACGTCACTGATCAGAGCCTATTTGAGGAGAAGCCCGAACTGTTCGCGATGAATGCCGACGGCAGTCGCAATCGCCGGCTTCCCAACCTCTCCAACCCCGAAGCCGTTCAGATTGCCGCTGATATCATCAAGGATTATTTCCGTAGGAACCCCGACTCAAATTCATACGGCTTTGCACCAGATGATGGCTATCCCCGTGATTACAGCCCGGAGACTGTCAAGCTGAATCGGGGCTTCGTGGAACTGGGCGGCAGGCCCGGGGTCCCAGGCGAGGTAAGCACGAGTGAGGAGTGGTTCACATTCGTCAACAATGTCACGGCTGAAGTGCGCAAGGAATTCCCTGATATCTATATCGCCACCAACGGCTACGCCAATCGCGACATCCCACCGCAGGGCGTTGAGCTCAACGACCACCTGGTGATAATGTTTGCGGCCATCTGGAGTTGCACCCTGCACGGCTACGATGACGCCCGCTGCTGGCAGAAGGTGCGACAGGGAGAGATGCTCAAGCGCTGGTGTGAGATGTGCGACAACGTCTGGATCTATGGCTACAACTATCAGATGCTGGTGTCCGGTCTGACCCCCTTGCCTGAGTTCACCAAGCTGCGGCGGGACTTTCCGCTGATGAAGCAGTGGGGGGTGATGGGCTTCCTGGATGAGACCCGCAATGTGTGGGCCGAATGTGGCATCGCCAGCCGCTATCTGCGGGCCCGGCTCGAATGGGATGCGGACGCCGACGTTGATGCGATACTGGACGACTTCTTCCGCAAATGGTATGGCAAGGCCGCCGCACCGATGAAGGCATTCTACTTCGCACTTGACAGGGCCATAGCGGACTCCCCCTTACATGGGCACGAGGACCGCATCCTGCCTGAACTGTATAGCCCTGTGCTGATGGCGACTCTAGCAGAGCATATCGCAAAGGCGGAGAGACTGGCCGCCAGCGAGCGCACCAAGCTGCATGTGCGAGCCGAGCGGCTGATATACGAGCACTTGAAGACATATGTCGCGATGTCGGCGGCCGCGCGGTCCGGGAACTTCCGGCGGGCAGCCAGGGAAGCGCAGCGGATGCTGGATATTCGGAAGGATTTGCACGCCATCAACCCGTTCTACATCTGGAAGGACGAGAGCGGGTATCATACGGGTGTCTGGTACTGGACAATTACTAACCGCAGGGATTTCTACAAGGCACTGGCGGATAAGCTCTCTGGCAAGACCGGGGACCTGGTAGCGATGCTGCCGGAGGAGGCGATGTTCCGCACGGACCCCCACGATGATGGCATCTTCGCTGAGTGGTACGCGCCGGATCCGCAGGAAAAAGGCTGGAGGCCCATCCTGACGACAAGGCCGTTCTACCGCCAGGGCTATGAAGACAGATCGGGCCATCCTTATGTGGGTTATATCTGGTATCGGCTGAAAGTGGATGTTCCCGAAGCCGCACAGGGCAGGAAGGTTATGCTCTATGCGCCGGTCGTGGCAACGGAGGCGTGGTGTTGGCTGAACGGGCAATACGTAGGGCACCGGCCGTATAAGGCAGCCTACGAGCGGCCGGCCCAGATGGAGCTGGAGATCACTGATGTCGTTCGGCCGGGCGAAACGAATGTGGTAGCAATTCGCGTTAGCACCAGCCTGGCACCAGCTCAGGCCGCTGAGGGTCTGCTTTCGCGGGTGTTCATGTATTCGCCCAAGGAGTGACGGCAGTGGGGGAATAAGCCAGTAGTATGGAAGTCTATGGTTAGGTGATTGATATGCGCGTGATGGCAATTGGGCCACATCCGGACGATATTGAAATCAACTGCGCCGGGACCCTGGCGCGCTGCAAACAGCGCGGCGATGAGGTGATAATGTGCGTGTCGTGCAATGGCTCCCAGGGGCACTATCAGATACGTTCCCCGCACTTGCAGTGCATTCGCAGGAAGGAAGCGCGCGAGTCGGCCGCAGTCATCGGCGCTGAGTGCGTACTGATAGACCTGCCCGACTCCGGCGTCTATCCGTCATTGGAACAGCGGGCCATCTATACCGAGGTGATCCGCGAGGCCAAGCCGGACATCCTGCTGCTGCCGGCGCCCAATGACTATATGTCTGACCACTCACACACTGCGACGCTGGGCGATGAGGCCAGCTTTTGGTGCAGCGTGCCGCTCTATGAGACTGGCTACAACAGCGCTTGCCCGCCACCGGCGGTCTACATCTGGCCGCCGATGGGAGGCTTTGGCATAGAGCCGACCGAGTACGTGGATGTCACCGACGTGTGGGAAACCAAGGCGCAGATGCTGCTGTGTCATCAGAGCCAGTATCGCTGGCTGCTCGAACACGATAACATTGACTACGTTGAGTTCATGGCCACCACCGCGCGGTTCCGGGGCTTGCAGTGCGGAGCTAAGTATGCGGAGTGCTTTGCGCCGCTGGCCAAGTGGCCGCGCCTTGGGAGGAGTTGCAGAGACGAAAGGCAGCACCTGCGGACGCGTGCTGTGCGGAGACCTTGGGCAGAGCACCGAGGTTTTCGCCACTGGTGTTTACCTCTTCAGAGGAGGCTTGTATGCCAGAGCACTTCTCCATACTTGCTGTTGGTGAAGTGAACATTGACCTGATACTTTCGGGCATTCCCCGGGTCCCGGAGTTTGGGACTGAGGTGCTGGCCGAGGGGATGAGCCAGCACCTGGGCGGCTGCACGGCTAACTTTGCTGTCTTCTGTGCGCGATTGCTAGAGAATGTGGCAATGGTCAGCCATGTAGGCCGCGACGACTTTGGCAGATTCCTGGTCAGCGAACTCAGCCGCCTTGGTGTGTGCACCGACTAC
>JALGTI010000199.1 GCA_029821455.1 Candidatus Zipacnadia bacterium
TTTCCCGTACTGGGAGTTTGAGGAGGCGGCCCTGGGTCTCGCCGCCGTGAACGTACCGGAGGACATTGACGGCTCGGTCAGGCGCTACTGGACTTCGATAGTCCATCAGGATGAAACGTTTCCGACGATGGCCATTGCCCTGGCGAGTCTGTATCGGCAGGATGACCCGTTGAAGGTAGCGGATGGTGCGCTGTCACAAGGGCACGCGAAACATCCGGCTCTGGCCAGCGACAGCTTTCTGATCAGATACCGGGCGCCTATTGGGTTGGGGTTCGAGCGGATCCCCTACCACAGAGTGCTTGCCAATGGTTTTCTTGAAGATGAGTTCTATCGGTCGAAAGTAGCAGGCAAGATTGTGCTGATTGGTGCCACCGCTTCACTGCTCCAGGACCTATATGAGACTCCTGTCGCGTTGAGGGGAGTGGGCGGTTCTGGGGACAAGACCGCGCGCATGCCCGGCGTGGAGATTATCGCCCACGCTACCGGTACGGTTCTGAACTCTCGCTATATCCTGCCGCTTGCCCCTGCGGCGGCAGGGATGCTGACGTTGCTGTTTTCGGCGGCGATGGGCCTGGCCCTGATATGGTTGCGTCCGCTGAAGGCGCTGCTGCTGGGTTGGCTCCCGCTGGTCATCGTGGCAATCGTCCTGGCTTTCGTCGTATTCTGGGGCCGGAGCCTGTGGGTGCCGCTAGTGCCACTGCTGCTGGGGGTTACACTATCATACACGCTGGGCACGGTTTATCTGGAGCTAACCGCCGACCGGGAGCAGAGACGGCTGCGGCGCGCGTGGGCCAAGCGCGTCTCGCCAGAAGTGCTGGAGGTTATCCTCAACAATCCGGGACTGACGAAGGTCACAGGGCGTCGTGTCGTGGGGACTGTGTTCTTTTCCGACCTGGAGGGCTTCACTAGCTTCTGCCACTCGTCCGCGCCTGAACGTGTGGTGGAGCAGATAAATAAGTACCTGGGGTTGGCGACGCAAGTGATACGCAAGCACGGGGGCACTCTGCACAAGTTTATTGGCGATGGCGTAATGGCAGTGTTCGGTGACCCGGTGCCACAGGAGGACCACGCGCGTCGCGCCCTGGCCGCCAGCGTGGAATTGCAGAAGAGGATGGCTGCCCTCCGTGATGCACAATCGTCAGAAGCCTGGGCGATGTTTGTACGAGTGGGCCTGCATACCGGTGAGCTGGTTGCCGGCGATATAGGCTCGGAGGATATGTTAGAATACACGGTGATGGGAGATACAGTCAGTACGGCCTCGCGTCTGGAGGGCTACAATAAGGAGCTTGGGACCGACATCTTGATGAGCAAGGCCACCGCCGAGCGCGTGGGCGAGGGTTTCAAGTTGGAGTCGTTGGGGGAAATCAACGTCAGGGGAAGAGCTGTACCAGTCGAGGTTTATACGGTCAAGGGGGCCTTAGAATGAGCAACCGATGTGGCGTGCTAGGTTGGACACTGGTTGTGGGGCTGGCTATCATGGCCAGCGCCACAATGCCGTGGCCGGCGGAGGCAGCTTCGGCAAAGATCACGGCCATCACGCTGAAGGTCACGCATCGCGTGGGCGCTGCGGGCAGTTGGCAAGCCAGTAAGGTGGGCACGCAATTGCCGCCCAACAGCCGAGTGCGTACGGCTAAGCGCTCCATATGTGAGATTAAGTTTCCCGACGGCAGCCGCGTGCGCATGGGCCCGCGTAGCGACCTGGTGATATCAGACCCGGCTACCAAGCAACTGAAGGTCGTCACCGGCCAGGTATTTGCCAACATCGTCTCAGGCACTGGGGCGCAGATTCAGGGGGCCACAGCAACTGCGGCGGTCAAGGGCACCTGGGTGCTGTACCAAGGGCCGACGGCGCCAGGGGAATACCCGCCGCGTGATTTTGACTGGGTCAGTGCCTGGTTCGGCAGTGTCGAATTCGGCAACGAGCAGGGTAGCAGCACCGTCGGGGATGGGCAGAGCTCCAATGCGCCGGCAGGTATGGGGCCGTCAGCGCCCGGCACTGGCTTCCATCACTCGTTCGGCGGCGGCACGCTGTTTCCCTGGTGGGAACAGATATCGTCGGGTACGGAGACCTCCGCGACACCTGGCACTCCCGCTGGCGTAGGCTTCAAGGAAGAGCAAGTAGGCGCCCGGACGCAGACGAAGGGATTTGTGGGCGGGCCGACCACCGGGGCCGTGGATGTCGTGGTACAGTCCAATCCGGCCCTAAGCATAGGAGGCGGCGGGAATGGCGCGCTGCTGGCTGCTGGCGCACTGGCAGCAGCCTCGCTGGGCCAGATTAGCGAGGAGCGGGTACTGGGGCGGGCGTTCTTTGGGCCATCTAGCCAGTTGGATTTGATGGGCGTTTTGGTGACCGGCGGGGCCCTGGGCGGAGCCCGGGCGCGAGCGGCTGGGCTGTATGGTCACTATTATGGGGAGATTGGGTTGCAGGCGCTGACAGATTTCGCCGGAGAAGGGGACACCTCCGTCAGCGACCTGTTTGTGGTGGATCGTGTGGGCCGCACCGATATTGTGCTGGGCCGACAGCGCTACCTGGAAGGCCCGGTCAACAACAGCCCGGTAGGCTCCCTGTTCGGGGTTGTCCGCTTTGATGGTGTTTCAGTGCAACGACGTACGGATGATTGGTCGGCAATGGTGGCGTGGCTTGATGAGTACGAGGCGTGGGGGCAGTCGCCGCTGCAGACGGGAGGGTGGTTTGGACGAGTCTCGGCGCCGGTTTTGGGTGGTCAGGTGGGTGTCAACGCCTTGCGGCAGCAAGGCGAGAGCTTGGGGTTGAGCGCCGATGTTTGTGTGCCAGTTATACCGGGATACCTCGACGTGTATACGGAGCTAGGCGACGACCCGACAGGGGCGCACCTGGAGACCTTCGGCGTCTACTTCCCTGAGCTGTACCAGTCCGCCGGGTTGGATGTGTACGTGGAGCATGCGAGCCGGCATGATCAGCCCTCGCTATGGTCAGCGCTCGCCTATCTGGAAGCAGGCGAAGGCTGGACGGGACTAGGGGGAGCACGCAAGGTCCAGGGGGACAACTGGGAGTTTGCACTTGGCGCAATTAAGCGCTTCGGGACCCTAGCTTTCTAGGCGAGTACTCGCAGGTGGTGGGACCAAACACTCGCTAAGGGTAGGTGACAGGCAATGAAGATGTGGTGGCTGCTGTTCAGTATCGTGCTGGTGATATCCGTTGTTGTCGTCTATGTTGGCTGTGGGGGTGGCTCTGTATCGGCCGGCGCAGGCACGGGGAACGTGAGTATGACGGTGATATTCCCGCCGCCTTCAGACGGTGCGGCCCCTGAAGACCTCCCCAACGCAACTCAGAGCGTCCGCATCACCTTGAAGCCGGTGCCTGCGGGAGGTGGCGAGGTAGTGGTCGGCCAGGCGGTCTCGGACTGGCAGATTGTGCGCCTGGTAACTGCGCCACCCGGAGGCGGCCCTGTGAGTGTGTTGATTACAGGGGTCCCGCCCGGCTTGGTCGCGGTCCTGGCCCAGGGCTTTGCTACGCCAGATGGAACCGGCGACGTGATCGCGATGGCGATGACCCAGGTTCTGGTCGCGGCCGGACACACCGTGAAGGCGAACCTCATAACCCAGGCGCTGTGCGCCAGTGTGCAAGTTGTTCCGCCAACCCTTGCCCTGGAACCCACTTACGTTGGATACATAACGGCTACAGCGTATGACGCCGACGGCATGGTACTGCTGGATGCTGACTTCCAATGGAGCTCCAGTGATGAAGGCGTGGCCATAGTTACAGAGGGCGTCTTGCCCGGCACCAGTGTTGTCGCACCGCCAACGGCGGAGGTGACCGCCGTTGGCGAGGGCACCTGTACGATCACAGCCACGGAGACCGGCAGCGGCAAGAGTGCTGCTTGTGAGGTGACTGTAACGGCACGGCCTGTCGCCTCCGTGACGGTACTGCCGAGGGCCATAACACTGTTCCTACCAGACGATTCGCAACGGCAGTTAACGGCGACTGCATACGATGAATCCGGGGCGACAATTCCATACGCCGAGTTCACCTGGTTTAGCACGGATGGTTCGGTTGCGACAGTGACCAATATGGGGCTAGCTGAGGGCGTACGTGAAGGGTATTGCCAGATAGTAGCGTATACTGGTGAGCCGCCAGTGTTGCAGCAGACAGCAGGGCCAGAAAGCAGACTCGCGCAGGCAGGATATGCCGAGGGTTACTGTGATGTGACTGTGATGTGACGGTGTATTAGAGCGCGGGCCTGAATATGATTGTGGAGTAGACAAAGCGGACCGACCCGATTGCTGGAAGGAGCCGGCCTGGGTTCGCACAAACCCAGGCCGAATTTTGCTGTTCATACAGGCAAGCGGCGTTCCAAGAGTTGGCATAGCACAGAATGAACTGGCCTTGCGGATGACAAGGAAGGTGACGCTAGCGGATCAAGTGTGTTGCCTTGATGCCGTAACCTGTCCCTCCGGGGGTTGTGAATTCAATGAAGCGGCCAGCGATGTAGCGGTCCTGACCCTGTACAATGACGTCCTCAAGCCAAAATGCTCCGAACCTCTTGACCTCGAAGTAGGCACCGCTTCCGGTGCCAGCAACATACTCAACGAACGGAACGATGAGCAGGCGGGGGTTGTTGGTGTGGAAGTCCTCGAAGGTATCGTCAGCCCACGGATCCTGGTCGGCGCGTTTCAAACGCGAGTCGCTATCGGTCTTCAGGTCTCCCCGCCAATGCCCAATACCCAGGCCAGTATTGGCGTATGCCGTATCGCCATCGTACACACGCTGAAGGTCCTCCTCCTCGGGTGTGAGCAGACCTTTTAGCGTCCTGTCAAAGTCCACGCCGCCGGCTGGCTGCAGGAAGCCGAAGCTGCCGGGGATACCACAGTGCGGCGCGTCGGCCATCAACAGGTTGACTGGAAGGCCATATTCGACAGGCGTAGTATCTGTAATCCACATCGGCGTAATACAAGTTCCTGGGATCGTCTTGCTGGCCACGGCGGCCCGGGTCACCGTAATGCTGTCAACCCCAAACGCTCGGAGAAAGTGGAAGGGCACGTGCTTGGAGACAGTCACCTCAACTGCCCCAGCGTATGGCGCTGGCCCGAAGCCCGGCACCTCCGCATCTCTGGCGTAGCACGACACGCTTATGTTGACTGCTTCAGTGTCCGCTGGATGCGTATTGACCTGTCCGATCTCGCTTGCTGTAGCGGAGGCCAGGTCATGATAGGGAAGCTCTTGGGCACCGGCTAGGGCGGCCGCATCCGCCATGTTTTGGCAGCGCTGGCAACCGAGCGCTGCGATGCTTAGGTCAATGGCCAGACCTGCTATTGGGAGGATGACCACGAGCGCTACGACGACCATACCAAGGGTCACACCGTCGCGTCGGGTGCGCCTTGTAGCACAGCGTAGTCGCCTTTGTCTGGGCATCATAGCTTGTCCCTCTTCCGCTCAGCGCCGAGACACTACGCCCTGGTCGTCACCACCTGTGATTAGCGAACAAGCGAACGCCAAGATGGCTTGACCAGGCGCGTCTCAAGTAACGGGCGCCGTGATAACCATTGCTCAGCATAGCATATAGCTAACATCAAGAAACTGTCAAGTGTTCTTTACCCGTTGTTAGATGTGGGCAAACCAAAAACCTGGGCATCGGACGCGGTCTTATGGGGAGAAATAGCAGTAGCCGAAGAAAAGGAAGCTATTACCCGACAGGGAGGCCACGGTGAAACCCCTCGCCCAGGCGCAGTCCGATGTGGCGCGCCGCCTGGTTTTCTTCTTCATACTGATATGGATAGCCTCAAGAGCGCCGGCCGATGTGCAGTATTGGCTGGAGGATGTCCCCGACTATGATTGGTACCACGGCTGCTCGCCGACGTCCGGGGGTATGGTGTTCGGCTACTGGGACAACCAACCCGGCTAGCCCATTGATGGAATGATCTCCAGCACCGAGCATAACAACAGCACCTACGTCAAGAACGAATGCGCCCACGACAATAGTCCTCCTGAGGGCGATACTGGTCCCAATAGCATTGGATGCTATATGCATACCAAACCGACCACCGGCAGCAGCTATGCGTGGAACATTGCGACCGGGATGCGGCGCTATGCTGACTACGACGACCCCGATACCGTGACCGATGAAGCGTATGACTTCCACTCGCTTACCTACTACACCGCCCGTCCCTCATGGCCGGACTCGGCCAACGACGCCGCCTTCACGTTTGCGGACTACCAGGCGAGTATAGACGCCGGCCAGCCGATGATTCTGGATATGAGCCTTGTCGGCGCTGGCCACTCGGTGGTGGGATACGGCTATTGGATTGATGACTCAGGGGACTGCTGGGTCGCCGTGCGCGATACCTGGCAGGACGGCGATTCCAATGGTGTGTCCGGGGTGTCAGCCACGATGGATAACGACCAGGAGTGGTGGCTATGGGACCTCCGCGAGGAGAGTGAGAACTTCGAAGACGCCTATTTTATTGATCACGGCATCTATTTCGTTCCCAACGATGATGGGCCTATGGAGGAGACAAGCGACTACGGCGGCACCTTTGAAGCTGCTGAGACAATAGACGCGTTTATCGAGACGATCTATGCTGATCTTACTGCCGAGGATTGGGACTATTACACCATCTACATGGATGAAGGCGACCGCATCGTGGCGATGACTCAGGATGACGAGGGCTTCAATCAGAGCATAGATACATATATGAGGCTGTATGACCCCCTTGAGAATCCTGTGGTCTACTCGGACAATTTCTGGACTGGCGCGACGTATGCGCCAAATACCTCGTATTTCGCCTACGCCGCCGATCAGGCGGGCTGGTGGTGGATAGCGGTTCACGGCGGGGATGAGCAGGTAGCAGGGGAGTACGTACTTGAGGTTATGCGCCAGCCCGTACCCGAACCCACCACGCTGCTGCTGCTGGCCATCGGCCTGGCAGCAGTTAGAGCAACGCGGCGGCGCCGATTGTATGAACGGGAGCTGTAGGGAGCGAACTAGTGATGACGCGAATCCTCGCCTTCATTTGCCAAATCTGCCCGCTATGCATCTGTGCACGGCGCTGGCCCGGGTCCTGGGCAGCCAAGGCAGTCGGAAGGCTGGAGACATCCTGCCCGGCCTGCCGGGCCTATAGAAAGCTGTTCGGGTGACCAATATACAGAGTGACAGGGCTAATGCTTGAGCGTTGATGTTGGAGGTGTCCGAGTATGCCATGCGCCTATCATCCGACGGTTGAAGAGGCGGGTTACTGCCGGCAGTGCGGACGGCCGTTGTGCACAAGTTGCCTGCAAGCCGCCGGTGATCATCGCCGTAGTGCTTCTTATGCAGGCCGGCAAGCGAATTCAGGGAGCGCGGCCTGAGCAGGGCATGATGAATACTGAGATCGAAGAGGTTCTCCCAGGCTTTGAAGAAGCCTCAGAACCGGCCGTTGAAGAAGTCTTCGAGGAGGCGGTCCGTGTACCGGGGGAGGAGGCCGCTTTAGCCTTTGCTCACTCGCGCAAGCCAGAGTGGGAGGCACAGGTGACTTACCATGAGGAAGACTGGAGCGGAGTGGAGGTGGTCATCGGGCCATCGTCCTAT
>JALGTI010000200.1 GCA_029821455.1 Candidatus Zipacnadia bacterium
ACCATCAGCTTCAGGTCCGCAGGTGCCTCTGCGATCCGAATGGCATCCTTCTCGGTGGTGATTACCAAGTCCGCCGCGTGACGCTTGGCCAACTCCGCCACGGCCGTCATATCCTGGGCGGTGAAGAAGTGATGGTCAGCAAACCTACACGGTACCACCCGCGCTGCTCCCAGGCTTGCAACGTTGGCCTCAAAGGGTGCTGGATTCCCGATGCCCGACAGCGCCACGGCCGTCTGACCAGCCACGTTCAGCTCTGCCTGCCCCACCTCATTGTTCAGTAACCTGAGACTTGTGTTTCGGTGCCGTGTCGTAACCACTGGCACTTCGGACGCCCAGCGCGCCACAAATTCCCTCGCCTCTGCTAGCTGCTCCCCGCTGGCCTGGTCGCAGTGTGTCAGCCATACCTGCGTGGCGCGCTGCAGATGCGACGGCGGCTCGCGCAAATGGCCGGCCGGGAACAACCGCTGTCGCGGCGTATCAGCCAGCGCATCAATCAGCACGATGTCCGCCAGTTTGCTCAGCCTGAAATACTGAAAGCCATCGTCCAGCAGCGCCACCCGCGCATCAGTCTCCTCTGCCACGGCCGCGATGGCCAGTTCGCGTCGCTTCCCTACACCTACTGGGCAGTCCGGCAAGGCGCGGGCCAGCATCGCTGCCTCGTCACCGACCTCACTCACCTCTGCTGCCTTGTCAACAAGGGCTACTTTCTGCCGTCCGCGCCGGCCATAGCCGCGTAGTACAATCCCCACTGGCACGTCTGCTTCCTGCAGTCGGCCTGCCAGGAACTTGACAGCGGTGCTTTTCCCCGTGCCGCCGAGGGTCAGATTACCGATGCTGACCACCGGCAACCGGGCCCGCCGCCGTGGCATCAGGCCGCTGGTGTACACGGATAGATTAGCCTTCAGTCCCAGCCAATATGGAACCGCCAGCGCCGCCAGCGCCCCCCTGGCCAGGGCAGACCCCAGGTCGGAGCGTTCGCCGGAGACTGTCTCTTTCCACCAGGCTTCCAGCATCCCTCGGCCTCAATCCAATAGCGCACTCACGCGCTCGGCCATCCGCTCCGAAGCGCCGCTGTACTTGGCGATGAGGGCCGACCCACGCTCGCGTAATGCCTGGCGCTGCTCCGCCGACGCCAGCAGTTCACCTGCCTGTGTTACCAACTCCTCGAGGTTCTGCACCTGCTGGCCGGCCCCCTCGCGCAGGACGATTTCAGTAATATCGCGGAAATTGTTCATATAGGGACCGAAGATAACCGGACACCCCTGGGCAAGGGGCTGCAGCAGGTTATGTCCGCCCTTGGCCACCAGGCTCCCGCCCATAAACACCACTGTGGCGATGGCGAACACACGGGCCAGTTCGCCGATGGTATCGAGAATGATGACCCGCACCTCGGGTCCTGGTGTGACGGTGACCTGCTTGCCACTCTCTATCTCAGTTAGCACTCGGCTGCGCCGATAGCTGGCGTAGCCGTGTTCGTTGACCAGCCTCTCTACCTCATCGCCGCGCTCGGGATGGCGGGGCGCGATGACCAGTTGCAAACCCGGATTGTCGCGACGTAATTGCGCAAATGCGTCCAGCACCAGCTCCTCCTCCCCCGGATGGGTGCTGCCAGCCACTAGCACAGCGGCATCCTGTGGGAACCCAAAGTCGTGGCGCCACTTGGCGGCCTCAGCCTCAGCCACCAGGGGGAACTGCTCATCGAACTTGGTGTTGCCCATCACTACAACCCGCTCGGGAGCCGCCCCCAACCTCTTGAAGCGTTCCGCATCCTGCTCTGATTGGGCGCAGACTACGTCCAGTCTTGCCAGCGCGAGGGCCAGAATCGGCCTGGCTAGTAGGTCTTTGCGATATGCACGGTCAGAAATCCGCCCATTGATCAGTGCCGTAGCCACGCTCCCGCGCTTGGCTGCGGACAGAATATTGGGCCACAGCTCCGTCTCCACCATCACCAGTAAGCGTGGATTGATTGCATTCAGGGTCCGCTGTACTACGAATTGAAAGTCGAATGGGAAATAGATGAGGGCATCAATCTCTGCCTCCAGCTTGTTGCGGGCCAGGCGCTGTCCGGTCGGAGTGGTAGTGGACAACACGATGCGCGCCAACGGCTGCAACAGGCGCAACTGCCGCAGGAAGGGCTGCACTGCCGCCACCTCTCCCACTGACACGGCGTGCACCCATATTACCGGGTCGCCGCTTTCCCCTAGAGCATTGACCTCAGGCGGCATGCTGCCCAGCCGCTGCCGGAAGCCTTCCCGGGACTTCCCTCGCACCAGCAGCCGCCACAGCAGATACAACAGCAATACCGGCAGCAATAGCACCAGCACCACGTTATAGGCCACAGCGGACAGTTCAAGGCGCCACTGACGGCGTTGGCTCGCCTGCCTCGTCCTCACTGGCTTCCTCCATTTCGATGTCCTGGCTTTCGTAAAGCTGGCGATACAAGCCCCCGGCTTGCATCAACTCCGCATGGGTGCCCTCCTCGACGATGCGTCCCTCGTTGAGCACCAGGATGCGGCCGGCGTTGCGCACCGTTGACAGGCGGTGGGCGATAATTAGCGCTGTCCGCCCTGACATCAGGCCATCCAGCGCCCTGTGGACAACGGCTTCGCTGGCTCGGTCCAACGAGGAGGTGGCTTCGTCGAGGATCAGGATGCGTGGGTCGCGCAAGATCGCCCGGGCGATGGCGATACGCTGCCGCTGCCCTCCGGACAACTTGCCGCCGCGCTCGCCTACCTGTGTCTCATAGCCTTCCGGCAGGGCGCGGATGAACTCATCAGCATCCGCCGCCAACGCCGCCGCCACGATCTCGTCATCCGTGGCATCATCCTTACCGAACGCGATGTTCTCCCACACCGTCCCGCTGAATAGCACCGTTTCCTGGGGCACGATGCCCATGTGCGCCCGCAGTGAGGCCTGTGTTATCTTCCGCACATCTATCCCATCAATCAGCACTTGCCCCTCGCTCACGTCGTACAGCCGGGGGATGAGGTTAGCCAGGCTCGTCTTGCCTGAGCCGCTGGGACCAACCAGAGCGACGACCTCACCCGGCCGGATCGTTAGGTTGATCTCGCTGAGCACCTCGACACCGGCGGCATACGTGAAACTGACGTTGTCAAACGTCACCTCGCCTTTCAGCTCCGTCAGTTCCTGGGCGTCGGGGTCATCTTCTATCTCGGGTTCCAGTTCCAGCAGTTCGATGGTACGCTGGGCCGCCGCGTCGGCCCGGTGTAGTTGCAGCCCCATACGCGAGAGCTTGCCAATCTGACCGCCGGCTCGTTGCATCAGTACCACAAACGTAAGTGCCTGACTCGATGTTATGTAGCCCAGCAGTACCTCACGAGCACCCAACAGCAGACCCGCACAAATGGCAACACCGACAAAAGCGCCGACCATCGGAATGTTCACCGCCCGCATCCGCGCCGCACGCAACTCAGCCCGCATCACTCCCTTAGCTGTGCTGTCGAAGCGCTGGGCTGCCCGCTTCTCCATCCCGAATATCTTGACCACACGCATCAGTGAGAAGCTCTCGGCCACCACCACGGCCAGGTCCGCTAACCGCTGCTGAAACAGCAGCACATAGCGGCGTAGTCGCCGCCCCAGTACGTTCGTCAGCAGCGCTACAAGCGGTCCGATAATAAGCATTAGCAGCGTCAGACGCCACGAGATGCGTACCATAAAGACAATACAGGCTGTCGCGCTCAGCGGAGCTAGGATCGCAGGCCCTAGCTGCATCCCCAGCACCTGCTGCAGAATCAGGGTATCGCTGTTTATCCGCGACACCATCTCACCCGCCTGACGCCCCTCGAAGAAGCGTAGCGAGAGCCATTCCAAATTCTTGAACAGTGCCTTCCGCAAGTCAAGCAGGAACCGCTGGCCTATCCACTCACTTCCGTATACCGATAAGCCCTCGCACACCGCTGCTGTGAGCAGCAAAACCAGGACCAGCAGTGCCGCGTTGATGGCGTGACCAAGCGGGTCCTCAATCTCATCACTCACAATCGCCTCGAACAGGCCCTCGGTCTTATACAGCGCCCCCGCCCCCAGCGCAGCCGTGATGCCCATCAGCACCAGCACGGCCACAAACATCCCCCGGTAAGGACGCATATAGCTTCTGAGTTCCCACAGGCCTCTCATAAGACCTCAGTTTCTCCCGTCACAGCATTTCAAGAATCATCTGCGCGGCGCGATGTGCCGCCCCCGGCTCCCCCAGCGCTGCCCGCGCCTCTGCCAGATCGTCGGCCATCCGCGCCTGCCGTTCCTCGCCCTCCCACAGCGAAATCATCTCCTGCGCGAGCCGCTCGGCATTCGCCTCGCGGTGCAGTAGCTCAGGCACTGCCGCCCGCTGCAGGATTATGTTGGGCATCGCACAGAACTCGGCAGGCGATGGCCGAATGCAATACTCCAGCGCCATCAGCCAGTTACCCCGGTAGGCAGTTGCCATCAGACAGCCGGCCACGGCCGCCTCCAAAGTAGCCGTGCCCAGGCATATCAGCGCCATATCCGCTGCCCGCAGGATGTCGTGGCAATCAGGCACGGCTGTGATCTCATCCCGGGCGCGAATTAGTCTGTTCAACCCACGTTCCACCCGGTCATTCCGTGGCAAGGCTGACCACAGGAAATGCGCTCCAGACAGCCTTCTTTTTATGACCGCCGCCGCGCTGAGAAGTTGCGGGCCCAGACAGCGCCGCTCAGTCGGCCGGCTACCTGCCAGCAGGCCGACGGTCGGCTGACCGTCGGGCAAGCCGAGTTGTCGGCGCACCAGACTACGATCTTCTGGAGGCTGCAGATGGTCAATCACCGGGTGTCCTACCCAGCGCACGTTGTCCAGGTACTTCGACAGTATCTCGGCCGACCAGGGGAACGGTGTTGCAATCCCGTCCACCACCGCAGCCAACTTGCTCCAATCTCGTTCCTCGCGCTGCCACGAGCGCGGCGGAAAGTAGTAAAGTATCTTCTGACCCGCATTCTGAGCCTTGACATCGCGGGCGATATGCACATTCGCCGCCCCGCAGTCAACGAGCACAAGCAGCTCAGGCTGGCGTCTTAGCACCTCGCGCACCGTACGGTGCGCCTGCTTGTATACACGCCAGGCCTTGCGCAGCGACTCCGCGACACCTAGCGCGCTCCAGGTGGTGCTGTCGGCAAGGGTTTCGACCCCTGCCTCACGCATCCGCTGCCCGCCCATCCCCACCAGGCCCACATCGGCAAGCTGCCCCAGCTCGGTGGCAACCTGTGCCGCGTGGGCGTCGCCGGATGCCTCGCCCACTACAAAGAAAACTTCGGGCGTCTTGTCTGTCGGTTGTGGCGAACCGTTCATATTGCAGGCACACGCACCCTGCCCATTCACAGTGCTCAGGGCTGGATTTGATAGTATACCACGAACTCGCCAGCTAGCCCAACATTCACTGTGCTATGGAAGGGGACTAGCGGCCTGTGGCGAACTGTCCTGCCAGGCCGAATGGGAAGTGTGAAGGAGGCCAAAGACATGAGCGCACAAGGGCGATCAGCACTGCCACATCTATGGCTTGTCGTGTGCCTGGCAGTGGTCCTTGGTTGTCTGTCTGCGGTGGCGGTCACGGCGGATGGGGAGAACCACTACTAGTAGCCCAGCAGCATGCGACGCTGTCCATGGGACCAGCACCTGGCCAACTGCTTCAACGCACACTGGCAGCAACTGAGCTCCGAGCGACGGTCCCTGAGGTTACGCCAAAAATGGCTTAGGCAAGCCATTTTCCGAGGAGGCAGCGATGAACGATAAGCGTGTTTTTGTCTGCTTCACGATGGACTGTGAGACCCTCCAAGGCCGGGCCGGCGCTGGTGGCCCGGCAACCTGGGACCTGGCGGAGCGGGCGATGCGAGGCTACACTGAATACCTA
>JALGTI010000201.1 GCA_029821455.1 Candidatus Zipacnadia bacterium
GCACCTCATAGCCCGCCTCTTTGCAGCGCGCGGCGGCGGTCAGCCGCTCACGCAGGGAGGCGGTGCCACGCTCCATTGTCCGGACAATCTCGTCGGCATTCAGGGACCAGGTCACCACAATGTCATCGTAGCGCAGGCGTCCCGCCTGTGAGGTCCCTCGCTGCCCGGCTGCCTGTCCCACGCGGGCTAACTCCAACAGGTTCTCAACCGCCGCCGACTTTGTCAGATAGATGAGGCGGGCGTTGGGCTGCTCTACCAGCGCAGGGATGAGTATCCGCGAGGAGTTGGTGATGGGGTCTAACTGCAGGCCATCCTGCACTTTGCCGCTGTAAAAGCCGACTGGGCCGGGCTGTTGCTCCAGAGTGCAGAACATCTGGGCCAGCACATCCCCGACATTGGTGAAGATACGAACAGTGGGCGAGAATTTCACGCCAGGGCTGCCGGCCAGATAACAATATGCGCAGTCGTAGAAGCAGAACCACGAGGTGTGATAGGCCAGGTATGGAGCGCACAAGACGCCGTGCCTTGCTTCAGGGTCACGATTGATATGCAGGGGCCGCCCGATGCTGCCCAGCACCAGCGTGGCCTTACCCCATTTCAGTCTGTCGCGCTGCGTGTCCCCTGGTACAGACAGACGATTGTGCGGTACATCCCGGCGGTCAATGACCTCAGCCTCGGGAAACGCAGCGATGAGGCGCTCGCAGTAGATCTGCTGAGGCGGCGAGGCATCACAGCCACGGGTGAGCACAACGCGCTCCGGCTGCCAGCCAAGCAGCTTTGGCCGCAGGGGAGTGCTGGTCATAACCTCGGCGCTGATGTCGTGCAGATCGGCGCGCGTCATTCCGGCAGCGGCCCTATCAACTCATCAACGGTGACGAAGGTGTAGCCTTTAGCCCGCAGGACACTCACTATTCCCGGCAGTGCCTCGATGGTGCTACTGACACCGTCGTGCAGCGAGATGATGCAGCCTGGTTTGGCTCGAGTCAACACCCGCTGCCGCACCGTCTCGGCATCAGAGAGGGCGTAGTCGCCGATGGTGACCAGGCCCTCCACCAGAATGTGATGTGCCTGCCAGGCCAGGGCGCGAATGTGGGCATCTGATTGCCCGCCGGGGGCGCGGAGCAGGTGCGGGCGCAAGCCGGTGGCTACTTCAATTGCAGCGGCACTGCGTTGAATCTCGTCGGTGATTATCCAGTCTTCCAGCCCGGTCAGTCGTGAGTGGCTATAGGTATGATTCTGGACATTGTGGCCCTCGGCTGTCGCGCGTTGGGCCAGATGCGGAAAGCCCGTCACCTTAAAGCCAATGGCAAAGAAGGTCACCGGGATGCCCAGCTCTTTCAGCGTATCCAGAGTCTTTGGCGTGTGCAGCGCAAATGGAAAATCGTCGAAAGCGAGGGCGATCAGCTTCTTGTCTGCCTGAAGCTGATGGAGCGCCTCCCGCGCATCAGCCGCGAAGGGGTCAGCGGGACCAGCCAGCGCCAGTACCTTGCGATACTGGGCCATTGCCACCTCTGCCTTGCCATCTTCCTGGAGCAGCCAGCCGAGGGCATAATTGGCCTCGATGTGGGATGGCTCGATGGCCAGGGCCTCGGACAGAAGCTGCCGCGCGGTTTCGCTATCGCCGCTGACCTCTGCCTCGAGCGCCCGCTGAACAAGCCTATCGGTGTCTTCGTTTGCGACAGCCGGCCAACCGACAACCAAGAGCGCCAGCAGCCCGGCGGCCAGCAACGACCCTCGCATCCCCGTCTACATCACCGCCTTGATGCCATCCAGAATGCGCTCAGGGGTGGGCATATTGAGCTGCTCCAACGGTGGGGCCATCGGCGGCGGGACATCAAAGGCCGCCACTATCCGGGCCGGTGCCTTCAGGTCGCCAAAGCAGCACTCCTGAAGCTTGAATGCGATATGCTCAGCGAAGCAGCCCGTCTCCGGGGCCTGCTGGACGATGACCAGCCGCCCCGTCTTCTTCACCGATGCCGCGATGGTGTCCACATCCAGCGGTATGAGCGTGCGCGGGTCAACTACTTCCACGCTGAGGCCCTGCGCGGCTGCCAACTCCGCTGCCTCCATTGCCCGGTAGTACATATATGAATAGGCCACCAGCGTCACATCCTCGCCCTCACGAGCCACCGTCGCCAAACCGATGGGAATGGTGTACTCATCCTCGGGCACCTCGCCCCTCTGTGTGTATGAATGCTGGTGCTCGATAAACACAACTGGATTATCGTCGCGGATGGCCGACTTCAACAGTCCTTTGGCATCATAGGGCGTCGCCGGAGCGATGACCTTCAGCCCCGGTATCATTGTCACCACTGCCTCCAGGCTCTGGCTGTGCTGGCCGGCATAACCGCGTCCGCCGCCGATAGTGGTGCGGATCACCAGGGGGATCTTGGCCTTGCCGCCGAACATATAGCGATGCTTGGCCACCTGGTTGCCCACCTGATCCATCGCCATCAGGATGAAGTCAATGTACATAATCTCGACCACGGGCCGCATTCCCACCATCGCTGCCCCGCAGCCGGTCCCGGGAATGGCTGCCTCGGAGATAGCGGTGTTGAAGATGCGCTTGCGGCCAAAGATCTCGAAGACGCCTTTGGTGGCCGCGAAAGCCCCACCATAGTCGGCCACGTCCTCGCCGTAGACAATCACACGCCGGTCGCGCAGCATCTCCTCGACCAATGCCTCCGCCACGGCGTGGCGCGTCAGGATCCGGCCCTGGTTATCGCGGCGCACCTTCTCCGGCTTGCTCAGCAGTTCACTCTCCGGCGTCCGCCATTCGTCCCCGATGTCGTCGGAGGTGGTGTCCGCAAACAGACCCTCGCAGATGGTGGCGGGGTTTGGGTCAGTGGCATTGTAGGCAAACAACGTCGCCCGCTCGATTCGCTCCTGGGCGAGCTTTCGGTGCCTTTCGATAGCATCCGGCGATAGCAGCCCCGTTTCCAGCAGTTGCTGGCTGTAGGTGGTGATGGGGTCAATGGCGTGCCAGGCTGCCTCTTCTTGCTTGCTACGATACGTCTCGCGGTTATCCGAGAGCGAATGTCCCATATAGCGATAGGTCAGGCATTCCAACAGGACCGGCCCATCACCATTCCTGCATCGCTGTGCCGCACCGCTGACAGCATCGCGCACGGCCAGCACATCCATCCCGTTGACGACCTCGGCATGCATTGAGTCATGGTCATAGCCGGCCCCGCGTCGGGCCAGCCGGTCAATGCCAGTGACCTCCCCGACCTGCTGACCAGTCATTCCGTACTGATTATTCTCAATCAGGTAGATGACCGGGCAGCCGCGCTCGAACTGGGCCATTGAAGCGAAGTTCATCGCTTCATGGGCAATGCCATTGTTAGCGGCGCCATCCCCCACCAGGCAGACGCAGATGCGGTCCGTCCCCAGCATCTGCGCCCCCATCGCCGCACCCGTGGCGATGGCATAGGAGCCACCGACGATCGCATTGGCCCCTAGATGCCCCATATTGAAGTCAGCGATGTGCATCCCGCCACCCCGGCCCCGGCAATAGCCCTCCTCCTTACCGAACAGTTCAGCCATCGTGCGGTTGAGGTGCTCCTGCATGGCACAGTCCAGCAGGCCGGGCCGGTCAGATATATCCACTTCCGCCGCTTCACTGATGAATTCAGCCAACTGCTCGGGGCTAGCGGCATCAAGCCAAAACGCGCCCTTGGCGATGGAATGGCCGTGGCCGCGATGGGTAGAGGTAATGTAGTCATCCGGACGGATAGCACTCATACAGCCTACTGCCACACCCTCCTGCCCCATCGAAAGGTGCGATGCCCCGGTGAACTTGTACTGCTTGAGCGGTTCGAAGTCACCCTTGCGGAGCCTGACGATCATCTCCTCAAAGCAGCGGATGTGGAGCATGTGCTCCAGCAGCTTGATCGCCAGCACCCGGTCGAGACCGGCCTCCAGCTCTGAAGCGAGGTTGCCCTCGTAAGCGAATTTGATAACCGGCGCAAAGGTGATCTCCCCAGGGATGAACTCTGGCATGACATTAATGTCGAGTGGCATTGCAACAATCCTCCGATACGGGTATTGAACATTCTGTGAGCCGTTGCCATTCCTCAGTCAATCGGCAACGTTATGATCTTGTTCGCTCGCTATTCCGGGCCCACCGCGATCAGGTCATCCAGCCACAGCGTGTTCTGGACCGCCTCGCCGTCAGCCATCGCCTTGAAATCAGCCACCATCACGGAACTGATCTGGTCAGCGTCCAACTGCCCATTCTCGTCAATCTTGTCTTCACCAAGCGTGAAGTCGGCGAAATCAAGCTGCACCCGTTCCCACGGCTGTAGCCCGCGAACCTGTACGACAGTATTGTACTCTGACTTGTCCTCCTCACCGATACCCACCAGCAGCGTGGCATCTCCCCCTGAGCCAACGAGGAATTCAAGCCGCTCCATTCCGGCCAGCCGTCCCTTGGGCACGCTGCGCATCATCGCCCATAGCTTCCCGGCTGCCATCGAATAGTCTATGCGATAGCACGGCCCGGCCTCCGAACTCTCCGGGTCAACTATCATCGTCGTGTCTGCTCCTAGGCTTACCCATCTGTACGCCTCCTCATCACACGTGTCCACCACCACTGCGCGCTGGCCTTGGGGTATCTCCGCATCTGGCTGCGCATCCCGGATCACCTCAGCCCGCGAGAGCACCACGTCATCCAGCCACGTGATCTGTGCATCGGCCGGGACCAGCTCGAATGGCGATTCCGGGGTGGCTGTCATCTGACTGAAGAACATCCACGCATCAACCAGAGCGATGTTCCTGACCTGCTCCGGGTCAAGCTGGCCATTCTCATCCACGGAATTGTCCATGTCCAGGCCGAAATCATCTAGCGACAGCGTTATCTCGTGCCAGACTCCAGGCTGTATGCGCAACGGGCACATATAGTTGGAGCCATCCTCTTCACTCATCGCCACCACCAGCGTCACGCTATTGGCGGTCCCGATGGCGAACCTGAGCGACCGCATTCCCGGCGCCCCGCCAGGCAAGGGAACGGCCAGCAGCCCTGGCATCTGGCCAGGCACCATTCCCCGCTGGGTGTACTCAAACTTCAGGCTGCCCTGACCGCTATGAACCTCCTCAGCCACGCCCGTCACGCCCAGCATCGCCTCCGTATCTAGCGTCAACCAGCCCTCTATCCCCTCCTCAAAGCCGTATTCGACTATCGTGTCCTCCTGCTGCGCGGTGGCCGTTGTTAAGGCCACCACGCTCAGTGCTACCGCCAACACCAAGCACATATGTCCGCGCATCTCTCTCACCTTCCTTTGCTGTAACGCAGCGCCAGCGCTGCCGCCGCGTTGGACGCACCGCTCTGCCTACGCATTCCGATCTGGTTCATGAAGGGATTGGCCCCTCGCCGCACGAACACTCATTGTACCGATAACCAAATGGAGTGAGCATACGATGGCAACTGAGATGTCTTCCAAAGAGCGCCTGCTTGCGACAATGGACTTTGCGCAAACTGATCGTGTACCCATCGTATTGCGCAATGTCGTGCCCCTTCAACACAACTGGAGCGACCTAGTGGGCCGCGCCGAATATCTCTTGGGCCTGGGCATTGACGATATCTTCCGATTCGGCCCGCCGTGGCCGTATCACCCAGAAGTGACGGTGGAAAGCTGGTGCGAACAGGCCACGCCGTATCCTATAGATAACTGACGACTGGCAGACTGATGACCTGCCCCTGATGGCCGACCAACTGTGGCCACGGACAGTCGAGCCGCTTGTTAAGTCCGAGGCTGACCTCGACGCCCTCGACTACATCCTCTACGATCCGCGCAAGGCCGACCTTGGTGATTTCCGTCAGCAGGCAGCCGAATGGAAGCAAGAGTGCGAGCGCCTGGGAGTGCTGTTCGAGGGCGCGATGTCTACTGCAGGTCTGCACGTGATGAGCTTCCTGGGCCCCAAGTGGATGCTGTTCACCATCCGCGACAACCCCGGACTGGTGCAAGAAGCACTACGCCGCACTCAGGCCTGGACCCGCGCCGGGCTGGAACTGTTGCTCGACCTCGGAGTTGACTCGGTGTACTTCAGTGGCTGCTATGAAACAGTTGACTTCTGGGCCCCGACTGATGTGCGTGACCTCTTCCTGCCGCTG
>JALGTI010000202.1 GCA_029821455.1 Candidatus Zipacnadia bacterium
TCTGTGCGACCCCGCGCAGGTCCAGCAGGCCCTACCTGGGGAGAAGCTTGAGTTCAATGCGCTGAGGGCGGCCCCCTTGCAACCATCCCGCGTGGCGCGGCCGCCTCGCCTGCGGTCAGCCGAGGGCGGACATCAGCCTGTTGTCTATCCCCTCTGGGGCGAGGGCCTCGGCGGAGAACTTGCAGAGGGCGATGAAATCCTGCGCTTCACCGGCCAGGTTGCAGGCCCGGCGCTAGCGCAGCGCACGTGCGGGAGGGGACGCGTGCTCAGCTATCTATTCACTCTCGGCTACACGCTCTTCCGCAACCAGAATGGGCGCGGCATCGAACACCTGTCTATTCACTCTCGGCTACACGCTCTTCCGCAACCAGAATGGGCGCGGCATCGAACACCTGCCGCCAGGCGAGGACCGCCAGCACCTCAGTCTTCCTGAGGGCACGAGCTGGATGTGGGACTGGTGCAGCGACATCGTGCGCTTCCCGACACAATCGCTTTCTCATCCTGATTGGTGGAGCCATCCATATTCTGACGGTCTGCTGTGGCCGCTCATTGAGTTCGTGCGGCAGGCGACTGGCAACCCGCCGCTGCTCTACTGGATCCCGGAAGGCCGCAAGACCTGCTTTGTTAACACCGCTGACTCTGACAGCGCCACCGATGACCAGATTCTGCAATACGCCCGGCATATGCAGCAACGTCGGCTTCCCACGACTATCTTTCTGCTGGCTGACCAGCCCCATTCTGCGCATAGCTTCCGTGAACTGGACCCTGAACTGTTCCACTTTGGCCTTCACCACTCGCCGGCCGAGATGCCAATAGCGGAGCATTTCAAGATTCTGGCCGAAAGCGGCTTCCAGCCTCATTCCAGCCGTGGTCACGGATTGCAGTGGCATGGCATCTCGACTACCGCAGAGCAGCTTATGGCTGGCGGCATTCAGGTTGATACCACCCATGGGCTATGCGGGAGTCTGGATGCTTCCTGGTACTTCTTCGTGGATGGAACGACGGCGCCGCATACATTGTCAAACAATATGGGAGATGCTCTGGACCTACTGGAGATAACAGTGCCCTTCCTGGAATTCTATGGGCCTGACCAGCGCCGCAACGAGGAATTTGACCTGCAAACGTACATTGAGACCTACAAGCGCCATCATGCAGTCTGGTGCTCGGCATTTCATCCAGTCTGGGTCCATCGGGAGCCACGTTGGGAGCCGATGTTGGACGCGATGAAGAACCTGAGCAATGACCCAGACGTCTGGTTTACCTGTATGGAGCAGTATCGGCAGTGGTGGGATGAGCAGCGGCAGGTTGCTGTAGAGGCGGATGGCGGCAGATGGCAACTGGCCGGACCAGCGGTGTCGGGGCTGACCCTCCTGGCCCCCTGGACAGAGCCAACCGAGGTCCCGGAATTGGAGATTCTGGGCACTCGGTATCGAGTGTGTGTCCTCTAGCCAATACAGGCACTGAGCTTGGTCACTTGACGAACGGGCATTAGGTCGGAGGCTAATAATGCGAGCTTTGCTGATGGTGATCGCGATTATGGTAGTGAGTGTCGGGATGGCCTGGCCAGACCCGGAGGGTGTGACATTCGAACAAGTAACAGAGGCCGGCGGCCTGTTCCCCAGTTGGTCGCCGGATGGCTCAAAGCTAGCCTTCGTCAGATTTGAGGGGGAGAGCCAGAATATCTGGCTCCTTGACCTTGAGACGCTGACGGAGACGCAGCTCACCCATAGTGAGCAGATGCCGGACCGACCAATCTGGTCGCCGGACGGCCAGTGGATAGCCTACACGGACAGCGTTGATTATATGCAGAAGATACTGCTGGTGAAGGCCGATGGCAGTGAGAGGCAGGTACTGGAGACTGAAGATGGCTGGCCGGCGGCTCCGACCTGGTATCCGGATCGCGAGCATCTCAAGCTGGCCTACAACTTGCTGTCCGCCCAGGGCGGTGGCATCTACCTGATGGACCTGGCGACAGGTGAGACGCAGCAACTTACCTCCGGCCAAGAGACCGAGCCCGCGTTCTCGCGTGACGGGAAGCTAATAGCCTACGCCGCCCGCGAGCCGAACAATGCCACTGCCTTATGGATAAAGGACCTGCAAACGGACCAGGCGGTAAAGGTAACCGAGGTCAACGATTATATGGGACAATATGCTGGGGGGTACGGTCAGCCGGCTTTTTCACCTCGGGGCGGTTATGTTGCATACACCTGTATGCCGTTACAGCCGAACGTGAATATCTACATCCGCAATCTGGAGACGGGGGAGGTCCTGACGCTTACTGATGACAGCCAGGACAACCAGCATCCGACCTGGAGCCCGGATGGCCAGCACATTGCGTTCTCTTCCCGCCGGGGCGATGGCAACCCCAACATCTGGATCGCCACCATCCAGCTAGAGTATCCTCAACAGGAAGAATAGAAAAGGACCGGCCCGATGCCGGTCCCTCCGTGGACAGAAACCATCAGCGCTGCTCGCGTCGTCCTCGGGAGCCCTCATCACGGCGGCGGTGGAAGTCGAGGAACTCCATCATTTCAGGTGTCTGAGGCACTTCGTCTTCTACGCGCGCAATGGCCTCGCCGACATTCAGGCCGGAGGCGTACACTACTTTGAACGCTGCGCGAAGGGCCTCGATGCTCTCACGGCTAATCCCGTTGCGCCGCAGGCCAATCACGTTTATTCCCCGTGGGCGTGCCGGTCGCCCTTCAGAAATCGTGAACGGTGGAATATCACGAGTTGCCCCAGACACACCTGCAAGCATTGACAGTTGGCCGATGGTAACGTATTGATGAATCCCCACCAGCCCGCCGATATTAACCTTGTCCTCGATGACCACATGACCGCTGATTCCTGCATAGCTGGCTATCAGGCAATCACTGCCGATAGTGGCGTTGTGGCCGGCGTGAGCATATGCCATAATGAAGTTGTCATCGCCGACGGTTGTGACGTTGTCTTCGCCGGAGGCGCGGTGCAACGTGACATATTCACGAATGATATTATTGGTGCCAATCTGTAGGAAGCTACGCTCCCCCTGATACTTCCTGTCTTGAGGAAGTCCGCCAAGCACTACACCGACCCCAAGCTGACACCCCTCTCCCAGCGTCGTGTAGCGATGGATGACGGCATGCGGGCCAATCACGCAGCCGGCGCCGATAGTCACATCACCTTCGATAATCGCATAGGGGCCGACCTGGACATCTTCGCCCAGTTCTGCGGCCGGATCTACTATTGCAGTTGGGTGTATCTTCATTGGCCTGCCTCTTGGCCGCTTGTCTCGGCTTGCTCTTGCATGGCAAATGTAAGCTCGCCGGAGCACACGACCTCGCCGTCAACTGTGGCGACGGCGTTGACCTTGCCGATATTGCCACGGCGCTTGGTTAGTTCGGCCTCGATGCGCAGCTGATCCCCAGGCACAACCGGCCGCTTGAAGCGAGCCCTGTCAATGCCACCATAGAATGCCAATTTCCCGGTGTCCTCAACCGACTTGAGCAGGAAGATGCCCCCCACCTGGGCCATTGCCTCCAGAATCAGTACGCCTGGCATCACCGGCTGGCCGGGCCAATGGCCGGCGAAAAACGGCTCGTTTATCGTCACATTCTTGATGCCCACCGCCCGCTTACCGGGCTCTATTTCGGTAATCCGGTCTACCAACAGGAATGGGAACCGGTGTGGGAGTGTGTCCATTATCTCTTGAATGTCCATCTCCATCTGACGGTGTGCTCCTTTCTGGAGCCTCGTCTCCAGAGACCCACGCGGGTCAACACCTCTATTCCAGAATAAGCATATTCCAGATACGGAGCTTGGACACCTTCATCGTGATGATGACACTATCTTCGCTCGCTTGGCTTTCCCACTCCACAGGCTGGCTCTGTTCCTCGGGGTTGGCTAGTAGCTCATCGGCCTCCGTGTTCAGAGCCAGGTCGGGCGTCAGGCATCGCACGCTGGTCATCCTTGTTCCTGGCGGTAGGCGGAGAGTTACAGTGAGATTCTCAACATCCTCCAATTCCAGAGTTGGCCCATCCGGGCGTGCAACATGATAGTTGAGTAAGTGTACGACAGTCGTATCGCCCTTCTCTCTGACGTAGGCACGCACCCAATGCGGGCCATCGAGTGTCACCAGCGGCTGGCCAAGGCCGTGTTTGAGGGCTTCAGCGACCCGCGCTGGGCGGAACTCCACGCCGTCGTACTCTGTCACGCCCGGCAGCCACTGCTCCAAGGTCAACCATAGACTCGTTTCATCTTCCGGCGCGTGCACCAGGGCCACATACTGCGTCCAACCATTCTCACTGCGCGCCGGAGCAGCCGTTCCAATGACGCTGCCGTAATTGCTACCTTTACGGATGTAGCCGGCATAATGCGAGCCATCGGTCCTGGCCCAGAAACTGTATGAATACAAAATTCCGGGCTGGATAGACACCGTTTGACGTACGCAGCAAAATTGCCCTTCCGTGCCCTCGCGCTCGAATCTGAGGTGGCGATCTCCGTCGAAGGAGCCTTCCTCAGAGCAGGTGAAGTGCTCCCTGCCGGTGTAGAAGCCCCAGCCGGTCGGCAGGCCACTATCTTCGTCAATCTCTTCAAAACTGGCATTTTGCAGCAGATTAGGCCCACCATTGGCGCTCTCCCCCATTACTACCACACCACCGCGTTCGGCGAACTCCTCCACCCACTTCAGCTCGGTACGCGTTAGCATCGAGCTGTGTCCGACTGCAAAGGCACGATAGTGGCTCAGCAGTTCGGGGTCGAACGTCTCCTCCGTGGCCACATCGAATTGCACATTTTCCCGCACCAGGGCGCGAGCCAGCTCCAGGGTCCCACAGTACGAAGTCTTCATCCACCACCAGGTCGGATAGTACACGAGCACATCGGCAAAGCTCTCTGAGTCCAGGATGTACTGCTTGTTCTGTTCGATGAAATCATTGTATAACTTCACATGCCTGACCCGTGGCACGTCCCAGTGGATTTGAGACCAGTGTGGCCTGTGGGTCGCCGTTGCCTCCGCAATCATCAATTCAAAGGGCTTCCACAAGCCGACCGAATGGAAGGTGGGGATGAACGTCTTCCCGGGCGGCAGCGTGGCGTTATTGAGTTTGGTCTCTGCGCCATATTCTCCCACCACACCGTTATTCCAGCCGGGCACCACCCGGTCGCCGCCCATTGGTTCGTTCAGGGGGCAGTCCAGGATCTTTCCCCGGTCAATAAAGCTGATCGCGCGGGCGCCAACGTCCCGGTAGAAGGCATTGGCCCCGCACTGACTCATGTTGCAACCGAGCATAAAGTCGGGATTGAGCGCCTTGCCGACCCGCTTCATATCAATGAAAAAGTCCATCCAGGTCGCAACTCTGAAGCGTTGAAACAGCTTGCCATTCTCGCCAGCAAAGCGCCGCAGGCCCTCCAGGCTAGTGTCCTCTGGCTCCAGGCCGCGTGTGCGCTTGGCATAGATTCTGAACTTCTCCATACAATAGGGACAATAACATCCGTTAGGGGGAAAATCGGGGTTGTCAAAGTACAGGCAGAAGTACCCGTCCTCCATACACTTGCGGACACGGGAGGCGTCCCACTGTCTGCGATACGGATTGTTGATACAGGAGCTCCAATACTTGCTGGACGCGTAGGTCGTTTCATGGTCATACAGATAGACGTTGTTGCCGTTGATGTCTTGATGGTTCCAAGTGGTGGGGTCAGTCGGCGGCTTAGGTGTACCGACCTCCTCCTCCCAACGGTTGTCGTACATTTCGAAGAAGTGGTCCCGTTTCTCTGGGTCTCCCATCCAGCTCGCCGGACATATGTAGCCCATGAAGGGTTCTTCACCGTTTTCCCTGACTGTCTGAATCAGGTCCGCTGGCACGCTGACCATGTTGGTGCCCCAGTCGGCACTAAGCTCACCCACAAGCTCGGGCCTACCCGTCCAGTAGAGGCGGACTCGGTAGTTGCCTATCTTGAACAGGTTACAGTTCGCGCGGGATTGGTGTGATGCCACCATAACGCGCCTTCTGTCCGGCGGCGGTCAAGGCCACCGCCACCTCCCCACCCTCTACCCCGGCCTTGACCTGGAAGAAGCACTTGTGAAGGCCGGCAGGCAGGTTCACCAGCTCTTCACCCACGAACACCGCGTTGTCGGTGCACGAGGGCGTGACTTTCTGGACCGCTCTGGACAGCTCAAAGATCACTGGAAAGCGTTCGCCGGCCGGCACATGGTCGGGGCAGTAGATTATATCAATACCAACTGGCACTTGTTCGGCCGCTCCGGTGTTCGGCGCCTGCGCAAGCTGATAGAACTCCACCTCGTTGAGACCATACCAACCCCCGGGTTTGCCCCGATTGAAGATGGTAATCCTGAAGGCCTTCGCCACCAGCCCCCTCGTGTTGTGGCTGACACTTGTCAGCTTCGGGACATCGGTGCCCAGGTAGTCATCGTATTCAGAGTCCCCAAACTCCGCGTGAAAGCGCGGCACTACCTCCACGAAGCTCTTGCCATCCGCGGAGTAGGCAAGGGCATAGTCCGAAATGATGTTCCAGCCCATATTGGGATAGACCACAACCTTGTCCACCCTCCGTGGCTCGGGGAAGATGAAGTTTACGTCAACACGCCTGCCCTCATTTAGCAGGAACTCGCCGGTGTCGTTGAACGGCGGCCGGTAATACGAATGATCCACCAGGTATGTGTGGTAGTAGTAATCCGCATACTTGCGGTGGGGCACGTTGCTGACGACGCAGGTGCCATCAGGAGCGAGATACGAATACTCGTCCTGCTGGTGGCCGCCGCTGAGGTCAATAAGCTGCCAATCGCCTTCATCAGCTGGCCCCCACAGCTCTCCGGCTCCTGTGGCGAATGCTGTGCTGCACAGGGCAACAATGACTCCTGATATTACAATCAGAGTCGAGGTTCTCATTCACACTCGTCCTCCTTCATCGGCTAGCTGCTGGTGCTTCTCGGGTGAGGCCAAGCGGATTCTATCAAGGAGTAGAAGAGGGTGTCAAACCCTCTCATTCATCGTCTCCACAGGGAGGGCGCTAGGGTGTAGGCGCGTCGTCGCGGCCACGGCATACCAGGAGCACAATTGTGCTTACCACAGCGATAGCTATGCTGGCCACCTGCGCCTGGGTAAGTGGGGCCAGGGGCTCAAACGCAACAGCGGTCGCGCCTCTGCGCAAGAACTCGATAAAGAAGCGATAGATGGAGTAGAACAGCAGATAGATGAGGAACAGATGCCCCGTTGGCCGGGTGCGTTGTGAAAGCTTGGCGATGATAGCAAAGATAACGAGGTTGGCTGCGATGGCGTACAGTTGGGTCGGGTGTCGGGGGGTTGGTATTCCACCGATATTCGCATCGGGAAAGACCACACCCCAGGGGAGGTCCGTCGGCACGCCATAACAGCAGCCATTGAGGAAGCAGCCGATACGCGTGATGGCGTAGCCGAGGGGAATAGAGGGTGTGACCAGGTCGGCCAGCCGCCAGAACTTCTGCTTGCGCCAGAGACAGTACAGCCATCCGCCCAGCAGTGCGCCGCCAATGCCGCCATGAAACGCCAGCCCGCCCTCCCACACGCTCAGCGCCGAGGTCGGAGAAGTCGCGTAGTCAGCAGACCAGTTCAATGCCACAAAGACCACCCGGGCGCCGATAATACTCCCCAGCAGGATGAATAGCGCCACGTCGAAGATATCGGGTACAGACATCTCCTCGCTGGGTGCAGTGCGCGACATCCACCAAATGCCGGCCGCGAAGGCCAGCACCAGCATCGTGCCATAAGCCTTGATCTCCACAGGCGCCAGCTTATTGACCAGCACGTACACGCCTGCCGCTGCAGCCAGCACTCCCAGCCCGGTCAAAACCGCACGCCCTGCCGTCAACTTGGGTACCTCGTCGCCGAGTCGTCGCTCCAGTTGGCGCCAGGCCACCACGAATAGCGCGATGACCACGACAAGAATAGGATAGATGTAGGGCTGCCAGGGCCCCAGGCTTACCAAAATCGGTCGCATACAGAGACCTTCTTCCGTGCCAGGCCTAGTTGGCTGTACCTCGCAGGGCCGGGTCGAACAGTAGCGCGTAGACTATGAGGAAGGCGCCGACCGTGACGCCGATGTCGGCGATGTTAAAAACGGGCCAGAAGTGGAAATCAATGAAGTCAATAACATGGCCCAGCCGTGCACGGTCAAGTAGATTGCCGGCGGCCCCGCCTAGCTGCAGAGCGATGCCCAGTCCCAGGCAGCGGCTGGTGAGGGCAGCTCGCCTGCCGAACAGCACTAGTATCACGATCACCAGGATTGATACCACTGTTAGAGCAGTGGTGCCCGACGCAAACAGGCCGAAGGCGCCACCGGTGTTGTGGTGGCGTGTGAAGCTGAGCACCCGCCCCAACACAGCCACCTCCCGGCCATGAGCGAGTGTAAATATGACAAGTAGCTTGGTGGTTTGATCCAGCAGGAAGACGAGGGCCGCCCCCCCATATAAGATCCACAGCGGCAAGCGGGAAGGACAGCCGGCTGGTCGGTCGGCATCGGCTCGCCGTGGAGACGGGTAGCTATTCATCGGAGGGCTACGCGTGCACGGCAATCGAGGCACATTGTTGCGTAGGGGAGGGCATCCAGCCGCTTCTTTGGGATGTCTTTGCCACACACGTCGCAGACGCCATACGTACCCTCCTTGATCTTCTCGAGGGCAGCATTCACAAGGTCGAGCATTTCCCGCAGGTTCTTCGTTGTGGCCATAGCCAGGCTGCGTTCGACAGTCTCAGTCGCCGCATCCCCGCCTGGCTCGTCGAAGTCCTCCGTGGCGACACCGGCACTCAAGCGATCGCGGCCAGTGGTTTGATCCTCCAAGCGTTTGAGCTGCTGCTGCAGCTCGGCTTGTTCGTCCTGCAGAAGCTTTTCGTATTTCTCGATATCCAGCTTTCTCTTGCGGGCCAAGGCAAACCCTCCTGTCGTACCATTAGTCGTTGTCACTGATGTGGTTACATCAGTCTTCTTCGGCTTCCATCGGCCAGACTATGTATCAGGCCACGCTTTGACGCGGGCAGCACACCGCGCACAGATACCCGGAAACTCAGGATCGCTGTCCACGGTTGCTGATCGCATCCAGCAGCGCGCGCATTTCGGGGCATCTGTTCTGTGAACGGTGATTTTCGCAAAGTAATTGGTTACCTTCTTGACAGGCCGCGACTCCCCGAGTTCAACTTCTGAGACTGTCAGCAGGAATGGCAGTTCAGTTTCAAGTGCCTGCAGCACAGACATCGTCTCACGGTCTGCTTCTTCAATGACTACCGTGCCATCGAGGGGCTGTTTGATCTCGCCCTCCTGCTTCCTCTGCTCCAGCAGCCTGTGAACCTCCTCGCGAACCAAGAGGAGCTTGTCCCAGCGGACTGCTAACTCCTCGTCTTCCCACTCTTCAGGTGCATCGGCAGTGAAGGTGAGTATTGGGGCAATCAGCTTGGTCAGCGCTAGCAGTATCTGCCACAGCGCAGTCTGGGACGAGCGGCGGGCCGGGGAGTCCGGCAGGTCAGTATAGAGGCGGTCCTTGAGCGCGTCCAGATAGAAAGCGCTCAACTCCCTGGCGCAGAAGCTATGCACGTAGTGGTAGAACAGGTGCAGGTCCCAGTTGTCCATCGCCCGCGTCAGGCGGCTGATGACCCGACCAAGCCGCAGCAACGCCCAGCGGTCCAGTTCCCCCATCTGTTCAAGGGGCACCGCATCTTTCTGCGGGTCAAAATCCTGCAGGTTCGCTAACATAAACCGAATGGTGTTGCGGATACGCCGATAGGCCTCAGCAACCTGCTGGATGATCTCGTCGGTGTACTGCATTGGCCGGCGGAAGTCAGCATACGTGAACCACAGCCGCAGGACATCAGCCCCATACTTGTCCGTAATGTCGGTTGGGGCGATGATATTGCCCTTTGACTTGGACATCTTGAGGCCCTCGGCATCCACAAAGAAGCGGTGCCCGAGGACCAGCTTGAATGGTGCCGGATCGCCCATCGCCACAGCGCACCACAGCGCCGTCTGAAACCAGCACTGGTACTGGTCATCACCCTCCAGGTACAGATCGGCAGGATAATGTAGCTCCGGGTGCGGCCGCAGGGCGCAGTAGTGGCTCACGCCGGAGTCAAACCACACCGACATAATGTCGGGTTCTTTCCTGAGGCTAGTGCTGCCACAGGCAGGGCAAGCCGCGCCCTCCGGCAGCAGTTCCGCGGCCTCACGGGCAAACCACACGTCAGCGCCGTGCTCGGCCACCAGGTCGCGGATGTGATTGATGATCTGCTCGGTCAGGACTGTCTCCCCGCACTCCTCGCAATGGAAGGCGGGAATCGGCACTCCCCAGACGCGCTGGCGGCTGATGCACCAGTCCGGCCGTGCCTCCACCATCCCGCGAATCCTGGCCTCGCCCCACTGCGGCTCCCACTCGGCCTTGCTGATCTCATCCAGCGCCGCCTGGCGCAGTTGCCCAATATCCATAAACCACTGCATTGTAGCGCGGTAGATGACCGGCTTGTGGCAGCGCCAGCAGTGCGGGTATTCGTGCTCGATGCTTCCGCTGGCCAGCAGGGCCCCGGCCTCGCTGAGCATTTCAACAACCTTGTCATTGGCCTCATCGCAGACCAGGCCCTCAAGTTCCGGGCCGGCCTCGGAGGTGAAGCGCCCGTAGTCATCGAGGGGGCTGATGACGTCCAGACCGTAGCGCACAGCCGTCTGGTAGTCCTCCAGGCCGTGGCCTGGCGCTGTATGCACCGCGCCTGTGCCCTGGTCCATCAGCACATAGTCAGCCAGCACCAGCGGCGACTTACGGTCATACAGCGGATGGACTGCCGCCAGGCCCTCCAGATCCCGGCCCTTGGCACGGCCCAGCTCCTCCCATTCAGTTATTCCACAATCGGCCATTGTGGTCTCCAGCAGGCCATAGGCGACAATAATGTAGCGCTCCTGGCTCTGCCAACTGACGCGGGCCAGCACATAGTCGGCACCTTCGGCCAGGGCGATGCCGGTGTTGCCGGGTATCGTCCACGGAGTGGTTGTCCAGATGACGATTTCAGCCTTCGCGCCATCTGGAAGTTGCGGATAGACCTTAGAGGCTTCGGGCAGCTCGAACGCCACGTAGATGGTCGGCGAGGTCCTGGTCTGGTACTCAATTTCATCCTCGGCCAGAGCGGTCACGCAATCCTCGCTGCGGCACCAGTAAACCGGCCGCAGCCGGCGCTGCACCAGCCCGCGCAGGGCGATCTTGCCGAACGCCTCGACCTGCCGGGCTTGATACTCGTTGGAGAGGGTCAGGTAGGGGTTCTCCCAGTCACCGCGGACGCCCAGCCGCTGGAACTGCTCCCGCTGCACATCCACGTAGTGCAGGGCCAGCTCGCGACATTTCTGGCGCCATTCCGGCACCGAGACGCTATGACGGTCAATGCCATACTCGCGGCGCACGGCCTGCTCGGTCGGGAGTCCCTGGGTGTCCCAGCCAGGCACGTACGGGCAGTCGTAGCCGCGCATTGTCTTGTACTTGACCACGAAGTCTTTCAGTATCTTGTTGAGGGCCTGTCCCAGATGGATGTCACCGTTGGCGTACGGCGGGCCATCGTGCAGGACATACTTAGGGGCGCCCTGGCGGAACTGGCGCACTCTCTGGTAGATGTCAAGCTCCTGCCACCACTTGAGGATAGCAGGCTCCCTATGAGGCAGGTCTGCCTTCATCGGAAAGTCGGTCTTGAGCAGGTTGAGCGTCTTGCGATAGTCCATTGATACTCCCGGCCTGGCCTATTCGTCGGCCAGACCGTATAGGCAAAGCAGCGTCTTCCGACGCTGCTCACCGGGCTAGTTCGGTGCAGGTTAGCTCCTTGTGCGCCGTTAATTGTATCAGCAACTATACGGCCAAGTCAAGCGCGGGAAAGGTATCTGAATGCTGCGCACAGGCTGGAAGCCTGTGCTACCCAAGGGAAAACAGGCTTTACTGAACACAACCAGTGGCTTACTCTTCGTCCTCTGGCACCTCTATCTCGGTGCGCTCGCCGGCTTCGAGAGGTCGGAACATCTCGCGGGCAAAGATACGCACCGGCCCCGGCGCGGCCTTCACCATCAAGACCGAGCACTTCGCGTGCTTGGCAAGGGTCTGAGTGGTTGAGCCAAACATCAACTGTTGCATAACCGACCCGCGCGTCGCGCCAAGTACCAAAAGATCAAACTCGGAAGACCGGCGCACCATTTCGGCCACAGGCGATTCTGCTTCCCAGATGGTGATCGGCAGCCGCTGCGTGGGGTCTTCCGGTTCGATATACCGTTGCTTGACGCTCTCGTCAACCTGTTCGCCGGGGCGAATAATGTGGGCATAGGTCACCTGCCCACCAAGGAAGTTGGCCACCGCCTGCGCGGTCTGGATAACGAGAGGGTTCTGCGGGCTGCCGGTGACCCCGGCGAGAATGCGTTTGGTCTCCCGGAGGGGAGTGGCGGCCTTGAGCACCGCAAGGTCACAGTTAGCCTGCCCGATGACAGGGTCGAGAGTGGTGCCCAGCACCCGCCGGGAGCCGGCAGTCCACCCGCGCCAGCCCAGCACCATCATATCAATCTCATCGTCCTCAATAGTGTTGAGGATCGCCCGATGGACTTTGTGTCCAACCCGGGCCACTGTGCGAACGGGCGTGTGAAGCTGACGGCCGGCCTCGCTGGCGGACTCCAGAATTCGTTCCGTTGAGCCCAGGAACCGAATGCCCTCTTCGACCGGCAGGATGTCTGGCACGACAATAACGTTTAGGGCGGTAACATCACCCTGATGGGGGCGAGCGAGGGCAGCGCCCAGTGTCAGCAGGTTCTCCAGATGCTTAGGATTGGCGACCGGGACCAGCACGTGGTACTTGGCAGCAGCCGGCGCGATTCGCTCGAAGACGACAGGCGCCTCCCGCTCCTTTGCCTTCTCTTGCTGCGGGAGCAGATAGACGTAGTAAAGAACAATACCCAGGACAATCCAACCAATGGCAAAGACCCAGGCAATCCAACTGAAGTGAAACATGTTGATGGCCAGGAAGAACTGAATGACGATGCCGATGATCGGGACGTAGGGCAGCAGTGGGGCCGAGAACCCGCGCTTCAGGTCTGGCCGCCGCCGTCGCATCGTGATGACGACCAGGTTCACCTGCAGGAACAGGATCAGGAACATAATATCGGCGGCGCTGCCCACGTCATGGATCGGCAGGGCAAGCGCCATCAGAATGATGATTGCGGCAGAAGTGAGTATGGCAAGATGTGGCGTGCGGCGCCGGTAATGGATCTGGCTGAGAGCGCCTGGCAGTTCCCTGTTGCGAGCCATCGCAAACGAAACCCGTGACGATGAGTAGATTGTCGCATTGAGTGCAGAGATAGTCGAAAACAGGCCGCCAATGATCCAGATCAACCCGCCGATGACTGGCCCGCCGAACATCAACAGCTTGGCCGCCTTCACCAATCCGACTGCGCCCTCATGCCCCAGCCATTGCCAGTTCGTGGCAAAGCCGTGGGCCGAGGGGTCAACTCCACCCAGCGCGGCGATGACAATCAGACAGTATATTGGCACAACGATAGCTATGGACAGGAAGACTGCACGGGGCAGATTGCGGCGCGGGTTTTTGACTTCTTCCCCGCACTGGACGATAATCTCATAGCCCTGGAAGGCAATGAAGGTCAGACCCATCGCTGTGAACACACTGCCGAACCCCTTCGGCATAAACGGCGTGAACGATGACTGCCAGTCGGGCCGATAGAACATCTGATAAAGCCCAGAGGCCATAAAGACCGTTAGCAGGACGATCTTGCCCACGGTCACCAGGACTGCGGTCTTTCCCGTCTCCGAAGCGCCTCGGAAGTTGATGTACGTGAAGGCGACCACCGCCAGGACTGCGAATACCTTGTGAAGCCACTCCTGGGCGAAAACCTGCGGATCCAGGCCGATGCTGAGCCCGCTGGTCTCAGCAATGTGTAGCACAAGCTCACCGAAGTAAGCGCCGAAGCCGAGGGCGTAGAGGCTACAGGCTACGGAATGGGCAAACCAGGACATCCAGCCGGAGAGGAAGCCGCTGGGCCCGGGCATTCCCTCGCGTACCCACAGGTATCCGCCGCCGGCCTCGGGAAAGGCCGAACCCAGTTCGGCATAGGAGGCAGCGGTGATAAGGGTGATAAGGCCGTTGAGCAGGAAGGCCAAGATCAGAGCAGGACCGGCCTCACCGGCAGCAATGGGCATCAGCACGAAGATACCTGCCCCGATCATCCCCCCGACGCCGATCATAGTGATGTCCAGCAGCCCCATATCGCGGCTGAGGGAAACTTCTTGTTGCGCTGCCTCCGACTGCACAGCCATCAGACAATCCGTCCTGACTTGAAAGGGTGACGTATGCGAGCAAGCTACTTCGGTGAGCTTATATTCTATGATTATTGGCTGCT
>JALGTI010000203.1 GCA_029821455.1 Candidatus Zipacnadia bacterium
CTGAGCCGGAGTACCTGCGCACAGCTCAGACAGCATACGCCCTCGGTCAGGCCGATCCCGAGCTTATCTCGGTAGTGCGCACAGGTTACGCGGGGGACGCATTAATCTAAGGGGTGCGCGCCGGCATTGATACCAGTGCCTCTTGGGGTTTTTGCCTAACATACCAATGTGAGGCCGCTGCTTAGACAGCGGCCTTTTCCGTGGCACAATGACAGCCGTCGGTAACCCAGTAGCGACCGAATCTGCTTGTGATAACCTTGAGCTAATACTTGAGGAGATTGGAGTAAAAGTCTTGCACCGGTGATGTAAACTACTCGCGACATCTAAACAGGGAAATGGCCACGCTGTCCCTTGAAGGGGGGGACAAGCGGGCTGTGTGGACATCACCAGATGTTCATGTTGTTCTCGGGTTGGACTTCGCGCAAATGTGTCTTCATCGTTGTGCTCTCCGTTCTCACGCTCATTGCCCCGTTTGCGGCTCTTGCTGACACATGCCTTGGATATGACGAATTTGCCGACTACGCCCTACTTTCCGCGACCGGCAGCATTGACCTCGTGAATGGCTCTATCTACGGTGATGTCGGTACTGCACCAGGGGCTGAGTTCTACGCATATAACGCATCCTTCGTTACGGGAGACGTACACGTTTCTGACCCCAGCCTCCTGCATGTGTTGGACAGCGCCTGGATTGGGGGCACTCAGGTGTGCGACACCTCCGTTGCTATTGATGACGCTTATTACACATCTGCGTACTTTGCGGGTCTGCCAGGCACGAGCATCCCCGACATCACCGGCAACAAAACCATCTCAGGCACCAGCGGGGACTACAACGTCTTCGAACTGGAGCGGGTGGATCTGTCAGATCACCACGTCGTGACTCTAGAAGGCGACGGAAGCACCTGGTTCGTGTTCAATGTGACTGACGAATTCCTGATGTCCGGAACCCCTGAGATTGAACTGAGTGGCGGCGTCACGGCCGACCATGTGCTCTGGAACGTAACCGGCACGAACGACACTAAGCTAAGCGGCGACTCGTTGGTTTACGGCACAGTCCTGGCCCCTAGCTCCTATGTCAAGCTCAATGGCGGTGAGGTCTTCGGGTCGGTGATTGGGGACTGGATAAAGGTCGATTCTGATGGGGAAGTGCACTACAACGAGTGGGAGCCAATCCCCGAGCCTGGTACCTGGGCGCTAATGCTTAGCTCGCTGGGCTTGCTGGGCTGGCTGAAGCGGCGGCGGGCCACGAGCTAGCCGCTATCCTCTCAAAGCAGACTTCTGACTTCGCGGCAGCCCTGATCTCCAGGGCTGCCGCGTTTGTGTGCCTACGCCAGGCATAGCGCTCTTGCAACATCAGACGTGGCAGCCTATTATAACGACAGTATGCCGGGCTAGGAGGGCTAGACAGGTGGCTGAAAGGCGAGACGGGCACTTGTTACCCTACGAGGAAATCGAGCATGCGGCGGACTACGCGCTGCGCGCCTATGGGCATGATCTGCGGGAGCTAATCCAGAACGCCGGCCACGGGATGATATCGCTATTGGTGGACCCAACAGCGCTTGCGCCCGACTACTTCGCAGAGATCGAGGCCGATTCGGAGACTCCCGAGGACCTCATCGTCGCCTGCCTCAAGGAACTCCTGTACCTTGAGGAAGAGGGGCGAGGAATCCCAGTCAGCTTCGAGGTCACCCAGACTGACGAGCAGCGGATGCGAGCGGTTTGCTCCGTTGGACTCGTCCCGCTGGAGGCTGCGCGCCCTCATCTGCGCGGCACGATCAAGGCCGTCACCTACCACGACCTGCACATCGCCCGCCACGACGATATCTTCTCGATCGTGATCACCTTTGACACCTGATGCTCCGCGAAATCAGCCCCAACCAAGTGACTGCGGCTGCGATACGCAGGAACCCCCTCGCCCCACGCCGAAATGCCCCCAACCTCACAGGCACTTCGAGGAAGGACAATTGAGAATATGAAGCTGTTCCAGGGCGCTGTCACTGATGATGCTGGAAAGCCAATGCGCGCCATCGCCGTCAGCAATGGCGAGCGGATCGCGCTCACCGATCAAAAAGGCGGGTTCGAGTTGCGGGCTGATCCTGCCTGCCATCCGTTCATATTTGCCACCAGGCCTGACGGCTATGACGGCAGCCAGTGGTATCATTCGACAGCCGCCGAGGATGAAATCGTTCCGCTGATATTGGAACGTGCCCCTGAATCTTCCAAACAAGGCGGAGCACGGCGGACCCTACGGGTAGCCCACATCACTGACCTGCACCTGGCCATCGGTCCAAACGGCGGCAGCGTTCCACCCCGGACCGTGGCTCGTGACCTGGCTGCTATACACGCGATCGCGCCAGAGCTTGAGTTGGCGATAGGAACGGGCGATCTCACCACATCCCCATCATTCCCCTCTTCGGCGGCCATGACGGCAACTATGAGCGTCAGGTCGGCAAGACCGAACTGCCCTGGATTCGCAACTGGGAACAGGTGATGGGGCCGACATATTACTCACTAGATCGTGGCGGCTGGCATCTGGTGATCTATCCGGACGAGGACTACTTCTTTGGCGATGAGTGCGCCGCAATGAAGCGTCGCTGGCTGGAGGCTGACCTGCGGTTGGCTGCCGGCAGCAAGCGCATCTTGCTTGCTCAACATACGCCGCCGCGCAACGACTGGCTGGACTTCCTGGCCGCCCGTGGAGTAGAGGTTGTCATTTTCGGGCACTGGCACTCGTCCAAGTGTTATCGGCACGGGGCCGTGCTAGTGCTGGGGACCCCGCCGTCCGTTTTCGGCGGGATTGACTACACGCCACGCGGCTTTCGACGGATAGAGCTGGGTCGTGCTGAGCCGAGGACCTCATATACTCCTCTGCGCTCGGCACACAAACACAAGCAGAAGGCCAGGGGTAACTTGGCCGTGCTGTGGGAGATGGAGGCGGGGGCAAACCTGCATCGCGGCCAGCCACTGGTGACCGGCGAGCAGGTGCTCGTTCCTGTGCCTGATGAGGAACTCCAGGGCCGTGCTGGCGTACTATGCCTGGATGCTGTAGATGGCAAGAGACGCTGGTTCGCACCAAGCACGGACTCGGTACGCGGGAGTCTGGCCACTAACAAGCGTCTGGTGTTTGCAGTTACCCAGCCTGGCGAGGTCCTGGCCATAGACCGCGCAAGCGGAGAGCTGGTCTGGTCACAGAGACTAGCGGGCTTCCCCGAGCGCTGGATCTACAACGGCCCGGCCGTGGCCGGCAAAGTTGTTGTCGCAGGCACTGGCGGCGGAGGCATAGAGGCGTTAGATGTTCAGACTGGCCAGCGCCAGTGGTCGTGGAAATCTAGCAAGTACAGCGGCGACTCATGGTCCCACTACGCCACACCACTGGCCTTCGGCAACCGCATCGCCGTGATGGTGCATCGCGCAGGGGTTTCTTGCCTGAGCGCTGGTGCCGGCCGCCTGCTGTGGCACTTCGATTGCGAGTATGAATATCTCCTCGCTGATATCCTGCACACGGGACAAGCGCTTCTGATGCCTGGTCTGCCCGACCGGTTCTACAAGATTGACGCCCGAACCGGCAAGCGGCTGTGGACGCGACGCACGGGTGGCGGCAAGGTGGTCGCGTGGAACAGCGATGGCAAACTGCTGGTGCTTAACACCACAGCGGGCGTCACCGAGGGCCGGCGCGCCACCTGTGGCAGGGCCCTGTGGCGCTTTGAGCATGGTAAGGACCTGCTGGATATGGTGCCGTACGGCCGGGCAATGTCCAGCGCCATCGCCAAGCCTGTGCTGACCTCGAATGGGCCGCTGGTTGGCGGCGCAGACGGCGTTGTGAAATGGCTCGATGAAAAAACGGGCAAGCTACGCGGCTCTTTGGATCTGGGGGAGGTAATCGTCGCCGCAACCTCAGCCGGCGAGGATACGGCGATCTTCACCACCTGGGACGGACGGGTAATCTGCGTCGGTCCGAGCCCACAATCAAGCTCTCATCGGTAGGGGTGTGGTCTATCACGCCCACAGATATCGGTACACATAGGGCGCGATCAATCGCGCCCCTACAACATCGTCTTGTGCAGAGCATCTTTCCTGAATGCAATCTACCGACGGCCTGCTCCGGTAGCCGCCTTGTAGACTTCGATCTTCGTTGGTTTGCCGCGCTGGTCCAGGTCCACTTCCACGAGTTCAGCTTCGCGACTGCCTCAGCGCTGAGGGCAGTCTGCGCAGATTGCATTTGGTTTTATCGCCTGTCCTACAGTTTCCGCCTGTACTTGAGATACTTCTCATCACAGCCCCAGGACTCAAGCATTTCAATATGCCTGCCCACCAGTTCCTCGGCAATATCCGTGTGCTCCCCGATGACATTGCTGTTCATATTGGGGTCGTCGGGCAAGTAGTAAAGCTCCGACGGCGGGACACGAGTCTCCTCGGCGAGACGGTAAAGGGTGTCTACAGCGCGGGTTGTGAACTGGGCCGGGCCGGCCTGCGGGTCGCCATAGTAAATCAATGACCACTCTTCGCTCGTGATCGTGGCCGGGATGCCTGCATTGGCTTCGTGCGCGATGCAGGGGCTGGTGATGGCAATGTCCCGGTTCTGCTGCTTGCTACCCTCAATCAGCGGGATTAGCGAGGCGCCATTGGTAGTGCCGGGATCCGGAACGCCGAGGAAGTCCAAGATGGTAGGGAAGAAGTCCGGCGGCTGGGCGAAGGCGCTCAGGCGTTGGGCCTCAGTCTGCCCCGGCATCCGGATGATGAGGGGGATTGCCGCCACCTCGGTATAAAGCTGGCAGTAGCTGAAGCCCTCCTTAGTGATATGGCTTTTGCCCGTCCGGTTGTGCTCGCCGTGGTAGAAGCCGTGGTCGGTGGTGACGATTATCAGCGTCTCATCGGCCAGGCCCAGCTCCTCGACGCGTTTCAGCAAATGCCCCACCCAGGTGTCCACCAGGCTCACCTCGCCGGCGTAGAGGGCACGCAAGTGGCGCAGCTCCGATTCGCTGAGATAGTCGGCGAAATCATAGCGTGGGTATGTGACCTCCTCGCCCTCGTAGCCCGGGTCATACAAATCCACGTACCACTGGGGCGGGTCCCACGGCTCATGGGGGTCAAAGGTGTCCACATACAGAAAGAATCTTGCTCCTGATGGCGGCCGGAGATGTTGCGCAGGTACTGCTTGACCGTGCGCTCCGGCTCGCGCAGCTTGCTGGCATCACAGGGTAGCTCCGGGTCAGCCGGGCTGGTCTTCCAGCGGTCATTCTCCTGCCCGCGTATCCACTCCCAGCCCGAAAAGCCTCGATCGAAGTGAAAGCCGCTCTGAAGAATATGGGGCGTGTCGGCAATCATCATCGTGGTCCAGCCCGCTTCGGCCAGCACCTGCCCCATCACCACCGCATCCGGCGGCAGCGGCGACCAGGCGAAGTAGTGGAAGGTGAACTGGCCAGTCATCACGTCGAAGCGATTGGGGACGGTGGGGAAGCTGGCCGCATACGCGCGGTCGAAAACTGTAGCTGACTGGGCGAAGCCGTCAATGTTGGGTGTGCGTATCCAGTCGTTGCCATACACGCCGAGATGATCCCTGCGCAGGGTGTCTGAGATTATCAGAATAACGTTCATCAGTGACCTCCTTGTTGTCTGTTATGTTGTCCAAATTCACTTTCTAAGCTGCGAATCCTGCTTCAAGAGGATTGGAGAGGCGAAGAGCGAACTATGGTCACGCAAGGAGAAGATGACAGATGTGGCTTCGCTCGCTCTCAGGTTTTCTGTGGCTTCGCTCGCTCTCAGGTTTTCTTATTGTAGTGTCGGCCATTGCCCCGGCCGCAGCGCAAGATGTTGATCCGATGAAACACACGTCGTTCTACGCGCCGCTGTTCGCGGCAGGCAAGTCAGGAATGTGCATCGGGGTGCAGTCGCCGCAAAACGACATGCTAGACCAGTTTGTCTGGTACGGCTTCAATGTCACCGAGCAGATGATGACAACTGATGCGTTTCAGCAGAGCGGGCGAGCCCTCGCAGAGGGCAGCACACCTATTGCCAGGCCCTACAGACGGCGGGGCATTCAAATCTGGAAGGCTGCCTGGGATTTGTATCCGCCGGCCAATGATGTCACGAAAGAAAAGTATGGCATCAAGGAGCTGAAATGGTTCGATCCGGGCTGGCGCGAGTACAACCTGGACTACCAGCGGGCGGTATCACGCGATTTTGCTGCGTGGGAAGGGGAGAACCGCTATGTCTGGGGCTGGACGATGCAGAATGAGCATGATGGAGCGCTGCAATATAACGGGCAAGCGGCGGCAGCATTCTATGACTGGTTGAGCGAGAGGTACAGCAGTGTTGATGCACTCAATGATGCGTGGGGCACTGCCTATGAGAGCATCGAGGAGGTGGTGCCGCCCCAGCCGCAGGAGTTCAATAACCGCCAGGGCGCGTGGCTGGATTGGCATACGTTCCAGGATGTGGCTTATGCGGGGTGGACGGCTCTACAATGCAAGAGTCGTCACGAAGCGGACCCTAAGGGCCGGCCGTGTATGCTCAAGAACACGGAGCTTAGGATTGAATTCCCCCGATTTGTGCGCGACGGCACATCGGACCTGGACATGATCTCACGGCAGATTGCCCAAAGTGGCGGCGGCTGGGCCTGCATAGACGACTACGGCAGCGGCGACAGCCATGCCTACGAGGCGAACTATCTGTACAACGCCTCCGGCGGGGCGCGGACTATATTCGGGGAGACCAATAACCACAGCGGGCCGGGTTATGTGTTCTCGTATTCAATGTGGCCGCTGCTGGGCAACGGAATCAAGGGCTTGCAGTTCTTCTGTTGGGGCGGCCTTGGTTCAACAGGAGACTACGATACATTTGGGATGCACACGGCCACGGGGCTGCTGCGGCCAAAGATGGTCTATGCGGCCAAGCTGGCCCATCAGATACACCGGATGGAGCGCTTCTGGTCTGAGGCGACATCTGGTGAAACCTGTCCCAAAGTGGCCATCTTCTACCCTCGCCGGGATATGCTTCTGGAGCCTGATTCGCCGCATGGCACGTACGGATACGGGGTCAACAACCGGATTGCGGTATATTCAGCCCTCCGGCAGCAGCAGTATGTAGTGGATGTAATCACGCGGACGGTGCTGCTGGAGAACCTCGACCGATACCAGGCGCTGTTACTGGTGGGCGCAATGCACCTGTCACAGGACGAGGCGGCGACAATTGAGACATATGTCAGAGATGGCGGCGTGCTCATCGCAGATGCCCGTACGGGGTTCTATGACCAAGTGCACCGCGAGAAGCGGATGCTCAGTGGCATCTGGGGCGAGATGCAGGGAGGCTTTGCGAAACGGAGAGAGACAGCATTCAGCTACACAGGTCAGCGGGTTCTATGCCTGGGCCAGGAGCGGCTGACAGCGCCTGAAACTGCAAGCGTGCTAGGGGAGTTCAGGGACGGCAAGCCGGCGCTGCTGCGGGGCAGGCTGGGCAGGGGGCAGTGGTTGTATCTGGCCACACAACTGGGCGCCCGTTCCTCGAAGCCCGCCGACTATGAGGGTAAATGGCAGGGCCTAGGCCAAGCCGACGGGCCGGCTGTACTGGCGCCGGAGCTGCTGCGCCTGGCTGGAGTGCAACCGGCATACCATGTTCAAGACCTAAACGCAGCCACCAGACGCAAGCTGCGCATCGAGCAGCCGATGGTGGACAGCCGGGGGAATGTGGCCATTGTCGTCAGTCATCAGGGCGACGAGGACAAGTTGACTAGGAGCCTCGGCATAATAACGCCTCTGAGCAATGATTTCGTCGGCGCGTACTGGATGCCGGCAGAGAGTGCTGAAATAATCCCGGTTCGCCTCAGCAAACCGGACAATCACAGCAGCCGCCTAGAGTTGCCTCCTGTGGAGACTGCCGGGGTGTTATTATTGGCTCGCGACCACGAGCCGCTAATCTCCATCCAGGTTGGTCGAGCGTGTCTGCCGTATCGGCCCCTGGATGCAAACAGCGACGCGACCTTCGATCCACATATGAATCTGATTCGTCTGCCACAGAGCGGTAGCGCATCCATGAACGTACGAGTCTTCAACCCGGCCAGCAGTCCGCTACCGGCAAGCCAGGTACGGATATACGCCCTCGACGGTTGGCAGCTAAGCGAGGACGTGTTTGAACTGCCAAGGATTGCACCCGCCGGGTCGGCTGCAGTTGCTTTGAGGGTGACCGCGCCCGAAGCGGGCCTTGATACAGAGATAATGTATCCCATCGTCGCCAAGTTGTTTCGAGAGGGGGCTGAGATGCCAGACATCTGCACAGCGTTGGTCAGCGCCGACATACCCGAGGCGCAGAGGCCAAAGCTGCTGTCGGGTAACACGGGCTATGGCGACTCGCCGCTGGTGCTGGATACGGGCGCTGAATACAGCTACCTCTTCCCCACCGATCCGGCGCAGACGCCATTCTCTGACCCGTGCACGGAGCCGGCCACGGCCGGCAAGGTGGGAAACGCTTTGACGAACGGGCCAGGGAGGGGCGGCGCATGGGGCAGCTTTGCCATCTTTCACAAGGCCGATGATGTGGACGTGTTGTTCGACCTCAAGGACACTTACCAGATAGAGAGGGTGCGGGTGGCGGCCGGGGCGGCCGCGTATCCCGTGGGACTGAAGGTGCTTGTCAGCGATGATAAGGAGACCTGGACGGAGGCAGGCAGTATCTATCCCGAGGAGGGACAAGGCTGGTGGCAGGAGCATCGCTGGATGAAGGTTGAAAGGATGACGGGGCATGGCAGGTATGTGCGTGTGGTGGTGAAGATGCCCGGCGGTGGATATATCAACGAGATTGAGATATGGGGACGGCAGATTGGCGGCAGTAGTTGAACGGATGTTGCTTGACAGTACGGGGTCAATGCTGTTGAATTGAGCCAAGTGGCATTTATGCTGGCATAACGCAAAGGACACGCAGATGAGCAGAATAGAAATGTTGTGCGCTACACTGATGGTTGCTCTGGCAGCCACCAGCGCGGTCGGAGAGCAGTTGGAATTCAATCCTAAGACTATGATGTCTCTGGCTGAGATTGAGCCCGGGATGCAGGCGGTGGGTAAGTCTGTCTTCTCGGGGGTCGAGATCACTGAGTTCAATCTTGAGATTCTCGGCGTTCTGCCCAAGTTAGATTTGGGCAAGGACATCATCCTGGCCAGGATTATAGATGGGCCGATTGTCGAGCGCCACACCGGCGTGCTGGGCGGAATGAGCGGCAGTCCAGTATACATAGACGGTAAGCTAATCGGCGCGATCTCGCTTGGTTGGCTCTTTGAGAAAGAGGCGATCACCGGCATCTCTAGCATCGAGGCAATGCTGGAGGCGTTCGAGGGGGAAAGCACCAGCCAGGCCAACGCGCGGACGGAGGGCGTTATGGTCGGGGGACGCTACGTCACACAAGTAGCGGTGGTATCCCCGTGGCAAGCGGCAAACCAACCCTTCATTGATGAGCAAACCCTGGCAATGTCACCTGTCACACCGCTTGTGTACTGCTCGGGCTTTGCAGCGGAGGGGATGGCGCAACTGAGCAAGTTCTTTGGAAACTTTGGCATCGAGCCGCTGCAGGGGCCTGGAGCGATGAGTAATCCTGTGGACACGGAGCTTGTACCCGGCGCGGCGCTGGGGGTGCAGTTGGCCGCCGGTGATTTTGATATAACGAGTGTTGGGACCCTGACGTATCGGGAGGGCGACACGATTCTGGCTTTCGGGCATCCGCTGTTGGAACTAGGCGATGTGGCATTCCCGATGACGACCGCCTGGGTGCACGAGTTCGTGCCCAGCTATCAGCGTGGTAACAAGCTGGCCTCGGCAATGAAACCAGTTGGCACGGTGACGCGCGACTGCGGCTGGTCAGTGGCCGGTGTAGTGGGCGAGCTGCCGACGCTGATACCCATCGCTATCGAGATTACTGACCTGGATCGCAACCTCACCAAGAGTTACAACGTACAGGTTGCTCAGCAGCGACTGCTCGCGCCGCAGGTGGTGATGTCCGTAGTGCTGTCCGCGGTGACGGCCGGCTATGATTCCAGCCGCGAGGGCACCGTGCGTCTCAGCTACACCGTCGAGGGCGCCAAGGGTGCCACAATCCAGCGCTCCGACACCTGGCCCCATCCAGGGATGCCCGACTTCACGGTCATCACCTCCCTGATGGAAGCCTTCAGTATCCTAACTGACAATCGGTTCGAGCCCCAGGAGATCAAGTCCGTCAGCGTCAAGGCGGCGCTGGAGTCGGTGGACCGCATTGCTACCATCGAAAAGGTCTACACCGATCAGACGGTAGCAAAGGCCGGCGAGAAGCTGACCGTTCACGTGGTCTTGAGGCCACAGGGCGGCCAGCGATTCGAAGAGGTCGTGGAATTGCCCGTGCCCATTGAGACGCCCAGTGGGGCGGCGTATGTTGTGGTCGGCGGCGGGTTGTATGCCTGGACGCTACGGGCACGGATGGGGATGCTGCTGCCCGAGTTTGAAGCCTTGCAGGACATCATAGACGAGTACCAGAGCCTGGAGGAGAACACCGAGCTGCTCGTGGGCCTGGGGCTGCCGACCCTCAGCATCGGAGTGGGCAGGTCTCGACTGATGAACGTGCCCAGTGCCCTCACAACAGTGCTGGTGGCCTCTCCGCGCACCGACCTGTCTGCGGCTCGTTCGGGTCATCTGGAGACTGTGGACACCGAATACGCAGTGGATGGATACGAGACGCTAGTTATACCGACCGTGGACCGCAAGGGGACCAAGGGCGCGGGACCACAGCGCAGGCCCGGCGGACCCAGTGCTCCTGGTATGGGTGCACCTAGCGTGCCCGGTGTCCCCGGCGGTCCGGGAGGAATGGCGGCATCATATCAGTTCGCGCCCGAAGAGACGAGTGTGGAGCCAGGTAACGGCATTCCCGCCTCTCTGTGGTGGGCTGCCTCGGGGTTCCATAGTCCGGACCGCGTTTCTCTACATCGCCCCCCGCCAGCCCAGCGCCTGCAGCCAGGAGGGAGACCAGGCGGTGGGATGCCTGAGATACCGCCTGAACTCAAAGCCCTGATGGACGCGGGACCGAGTATGGGGCCGCCAGAGAAGGATAAGAAGCCTAAAGAACAAGAAGAAGAAGAAAAGGCTGAAGACAAGGGCGTCATCATCCGCCGACCCAGTCTCTGGGTGCAAACAGACGCCGACGACTTCGCAAAGGGTAAGATAGATGGCAGCGCCATACGCAGCGACGGAGTGCTGTGTCTGAGCCCCAAATGGCAGCAGAAAGCTGTGCTGCCCGATTTTTATACATTCTGTTTGTACGCCGCGCCAGAT
>JALGTI010000204.1 GCA_029821455.1 Candidatus Zipacnadia bacterium
CGGAGGAAGCGGCGAAAGGCCGCAGTGGCCAACTCTTCCTGTCTGTGGACCTCAATGACTACCATATCGTGGTCAGGGTTGCGCGTGTAGAGCCGCACCCGTGGACCCTTCGTGTAGCGGTGCACACCCTCGACCTCAAACCATGGTCGCAGCCTCAAGACCTCTGCCAATTCCTCAGCATCAACGAGGCCCTTGGCTGTGTTGAAGCGCAAGTCCAGGTGCCACAGATGGTGCGTTAGCATTCTGAGGAAAGGCTTTGGGAAGCCGGGGCTTCGTATCGTGACGGTCTTGGGATCTGCCCAGTCTACTTCCGGCGGTGGCTTCAGCTTGCCGCAGAGTTCAACCAGTAGCTCCAGCAATTCCGGCTCCCACTGCCGCTGCCGGCCCTTCTCAGGCAGGCGGGTGAGGTGCCAGTGGCGGCCATCCAGTTCCCAGGGCGCTTTGCCAATGTCAATCTGTGGACGCCTAACTATGCCTGGCCTTTGCCCGACCGATGGTTCGTCGCGCGGGGCGTGGGGGCTCGCCTCCAGAGCAGCCTTCAGGTATTGCGCTAGAGGCGAACGCTTGCAGCTAGCCACATCCTCAGGCCGACCTGCGACCACCAAATACCCACCTTTCTCCCCGCCCTCTGGCCCCAGGTCAATCACATAGTCAGCAGTCTTGATGACGTCCAGGTTGTGCTCAATGAGCAGAACAGTGTGTCCGGCCTCAATAAGGCGATTGAGCACTGCCAGCAACTTCCGGATGTCATCCGGATGCAGGCCCGTGGTCGGCTCGTCGAGCAGATAGAGGGTGTGGCCCCGACTGGGGCGAGCCAGCTCGCGGGAGAGCTTCACACGCTGGGCCTCGCCGCCGGAGAGGCTGGGGGCAGCCTGGCCCAGCGGCAGGTAATCCAGCCCCACATCGCACATCACCTGCAGCATCCGCTGCAGGCGCGGGAAGTTCTCGAACAGGTTCACTGCTTCGCCGACGGTCAACTCCAGGATGTCGGCTATGGTCTTGGCCTGGTACTTGACCTCCAGAGTCTCCGGGTTATAGCGGTGGCCCTGACACTCTTCGCAGGTAACCCACACGTCGGGCAAAAAGTGCATCTCCACGCACACGGCTCCCATTCCCTGACATATCTCACAGCGTCCGCCTGAGCGATTGAAGCTGAAGCGCTCCGGCGTGTAGCCACGCATCCGCGCCTCCGGGAGCATTGCATAGAACTGGCGGATCAGGTCGAAGACGCCGACATAGGTGGCCGGGTTGGAGCGCGGCGACTGGCCGATGGGAGACTGGTCAATGTTGATGACTCTGTCAAGCCGCTCGGCGCCGTTGAGGGCGCGGAAGTGGCCTGGCGTCAGGGCCTTACCGTGCAGTCGCCATGCCAGTTCAGGGTACAATACCTCGCTGACCAGTGAACTCTTACCAGACCCAGATGGCCCTGTGACACAGGTTAACGCTCCCAGCGGCATTCTGACCGTGACATCCTTGAGGTTATGGTGAGTCACGCCCGCCAGAGCCAGCCAGCCCTCGTCATCGGGCAGCGGACGGCGCTCGTCAGGTACGGGCACGGCGAGCTTGCCGGAGAGATACTTGCCAGTCAAAGAGCTGCTGCGAGCCAACCTCTTTTGAGTGCCCTGGGCCACGATCTGGCCGCCGGCCGGGCCGGCGCCGGGCCCGAAATCAACAAGGTAGTCAGCGCTGCGCAGGGTCTGCGGGTCGTGCTCCACCACCAGGACGGTGTTGCCCAGATCACGCAGCCGCCGCAGTGCGTCCAGCATTCGCTCGTTGTCAGCCGGGTGAATGCCGACTGTCGGCTCGTCCAATACATACATCACGCCGGTCAAGCCGGAGCCAAGCTGGCTGGCCAGTTTGATGCGCTGGGCCTCTCCGCCTGAGAGCGTCATCGCCTCACGGTGGAGCGTCAAATAATCCAGTCCGACCTCGCACACGAAACGCAGGCGCGTGATGATTTCCTGGGGCACCTCAGCGGCCCGCTGAGCCTCGGCCGGCGATAGCTTTAACCGCTCGAAGAAGCGCAGGCACTCGTCCAGCGGCAGATTGCACAACTCCGGCAACGTCATATCGCGGAAGCGCGTGGCCGCTGCCTCTTCATCCAGCCGGCCACCATGACAGCGAGGGCAGGGGATATCACCTCGCTCACGCAGACCTCCGAGCCGGCGCTCCTGGTCACCCGCCTCCTCCAGCGCGGACAGCACGCCCTTGAAGCGCACACGCAGGCCGGGGGTGACTTCAGTCTCAGTCTGAGTGCCATTCAGTAGTAGACGGCCCTGTTTGTCGGTGAGGTGTTCGAAGGGATCATCCAGGGAGAAACCGCCCTCCCTGGCGACAGCAGAGAGGAACTGCTCCAGCATCGAGCCGGGCTCCACTTCTCCCAGCACCGTGATGGCGCCCTGTCGCAGCGACTTACTCTCGTCAGGCACCACCACATCCAAGTCCACACCCTTCACTACCCCCAGGCCCTCGCACTCACCACACCAACCCTCGTAGTGGTTGAACGAGTAGTCGCGCGGTGTAAGCTGCTTATAGGCCAGTCCGCAACTAGGGCACGATAGTTCGGTGGCAAAGGTCGCTTCTTTCTCCCCATCAGCCAGGGCAGCCACAATCGAGCCTTCTGAAACCCCCAAAGCTGCCTCGACCGCTTCGGCGATACGTGCGCGGCGCTTTTGGGCAGGCACCAGGCGGTCCACCACTACGGCCACATCGTGGTGCGTCCTGCGGTCTACGGCTTGGCGCAGCGGCAGCCTGTGCACCTGCCCATCCACTCGCACCCGGCTCCAGCCGTCACGTTGGAGGCGCTGCAGCAGAGGCTCGTATTCCTCGGCACCTGTTGGCCGCACCGGAGCCAGGATGAGGGTCTGCTGGCGGAAGAATTCCTCGATGATGTGGTCAACGATGTCAGCCACCGATGCCGAGCCGAGGTTGAGGCCGCAGTCAGGGCAGTACTGACTACCCAGCCGGGCGTACAGCACCCGCAGGTAGTCGTAAACCTGGGTGACCGTGCCCACTGTTGAGCGTGGCGTCACCACCGTGTTCCTGGGGTCAATGGCAATGCCCGGGGAGAGGCCAGCCACGCGCTCGACCTTGGGCTTGGGCATCTGGCTGACAAACTGGCGGGCATAGGGCGAGAGCGACTCAACGAAGCGGCGCTGCCCCTCCGCATAGATGGTGTCCAGGGCCAACGAGGTTTTGCCAGAGCCGCTGACGCCAGAGAAGACGGTCATGACCTGGCGCGGAATGCGGGCGTTGATGGCCTTGAGGTTGTGCTGACGGGCACCAGAGACTTGGATATGCCGGGTGCGCGTCCGAGATGAACGCCGCTGTGACCCAACCCGGCTGACGGCCAGCCGGGCCGCGCCCTCACCCGGCAGCACTTGCCTCAACATCGCACCGGTGTAGGAGGCTTGGCAGCCAGCTACGTCCTCTGGTGTACCGCAGACTACGATCTCGCCGCCCTGCTCACCCCCCTCAGGGCCCAGATCAATAACGTGGTCAGCAGTCTTGATGATGTCGGGATGGTGCTCGACCACAATTACTGTGTTGCCCTCATCCACAAAGCGCTCCAGTACCTCAAGAAGCTGCTTGACATCCTCAAAGTGCAGGCCTGTGGTCGGCTCATCGAGGATATAGAGGCAGTCGCCGCTGCTGGGGCGGGCCAGCTCCTTGGCCAGCTTCACGCGCTGGGCCTCGCCGCCGGAAAGCGTAGTCGCCGGCTGGCCGAGTTTGATGTAGCCCAGGCCCACGTCTTCCAAAGTCTGGAGGATGCGCTTGATTCTGGGGATATTGGCGAAATGCTCCAGCGCAACGGAGACCTCCATATCGAGGATATCGGCGATAGAAGCGCCCTTGTACTCGATGCTTAGCGTCTCGCGGTCAAAGCGCTGGCCGCCGCACTCATCACACTCCACCCACACGTCAGCCAGGAAGTCAGACTCCAGCTTGACTGCCCCGTAGCCGTCACAATTCTGGCAACGCCCCTCCCCCACGTTGAAGCTGAAGCGTCCAGGCCTGTAGCCCCGCGCCCGGCTCTCTGGCAGGCTAGCAAACAGGGCACGGATGTGGTCGAAGACCTTGGTGTAGGTGGCTGGATTGCTGCGCGGTGTGCGGCCAATAGGCGACTGGTCAATCAGGATGGCCTTGCTCAAGTGCTCAAGGCCCTCGATGCTGTCGAACTCCCCGGGCGTGCCACTGGCCCGCTGCAGTTCTCTGGCCAGGGCTGGCTGCAGCGTGTCGGCTACCAGCGAGCTCTTGCCGGAACCCGACACGCCTGTCACACAGATGAAACATCCCAGCGGGAAGGCAACATCCAGGTTCTTGAGATTGTGGTGACGTACTCCACCTAGCGTCAGCCACTTACCGTTACCATTTCTGCGCTCGGCGGGCAGTGGAATGCTCAACTTGCCTGCTAGATATTGACCAGTCAGCGACCCGCGGCAGTGCTCGATCTGTGACGGCGTACCCTGGGCCACAATCTTGCCACCCAATTGCCCGGCTCCGGGGCCGAAGTCAACGACCCAGTCGGCGCTGCGGATAGTCTGCTCGTCGTGCTCCACCACAATGACCGTGTTGTCCAAATCCCGCAGTCGCTTGAGGCTCTCCAGGAGCCGGGCCTCATCGCGGTGGTGGAGCCCGATGCTTGGCTCATCCAGCACGTACAGGCAATCCACCAGGCCGCTGCCTACCTGGGAGGCAAGGCGAATGCGTTGAGCTTCGCCGCCGGCCAGCGTGGGTGCGGTCCGATCAAGCGTCAGATAATCCAGGCCGACGTGGGCCAGAAAGTCAAGGCGACTGCATATCTCCTTGAGGGCATCTTCGGCCACCTGCGCATCGCTCTCAGAGAGCTCGAGATCAGCAAAGAAGTTCCGCGCCTCCTCGACCGGTAGTTCCACCACCTCAGCGATGTTCTTGCCACCCACCGTGACGGCCAGGCTCTCAGGGCGCAGGCGTTTGCCGCCACAGTCCGGGCAGATCTGCTCACGAATGGCCTTCTCCAAGTCGTGGCGGACAAACCACGAACGACTGTGCTTGTAGCGACTCATCAGTCGGGGGATAATGCCCTCAAAGGGCTCAGCGTGCCGCCACTCCCAACCCCGGCGGGGATGAACATAGCGATACTCGATTAGCTCGCCATCTGAGCCATAGAGCAGGGCATGAAGCTGCCGTTCATCTAGATCCTCCAATGGTGTACCCAGGTCAAAACCATAATGCCGGGCCACACCCTCATAGATATGGCGCTTGCGTGCGTTGCGCAGGGAGCCAAGCAGCGGAATTGCACCAGCAGCCAGGCTCAATTCGGGATGGGCGATGAGCAGGTCGGGGTCAAACTGCCTGGCGATACCGAGGCCCTCACAGGTAGGGCACATTCCGCGCGGGCTGTTGAATGAGAAGCTGGCATGGCTTGGTTCAGGGAAGCTGAGCTGACACTTCTGACAGGTAAACTCGCGGCTGAAGAGTAGATCAGCCTGGTCGCGCGCGGCGATGATGACGCTCCCCTCCCCCACCTCCAGGGCGGCATCAACGGCCTCAGCGATGCGTGATCTCAGTGCCTGCTCACCGGAGGCGCCGGCCTTCTTCCCTCCCAGCCGGTCAATGACGACCTCGATGTTGTGGCGGCGATACCGGATGACCTGACCATCCACCCGTGCGCGGGCATAGCCCTGCTTCTGTAGGTCAGAGAATAGCTCCTTAAACTGCCCTCTACGAGCATGCACCACCGGGGACAGAATCTGAATCTGCCTCTGTTGGCCCAGTGCAACGACACGTTCGATGATGCTCTCTCGACTCTGAGCACCGATGGGCCGGCCACACTGCGGACAGTGTGGCTTGCCAATGGCGGCGTACAGCACCCGCAGATGGTCGTAAATCTCCGTCATCGTGGCGACCGTCGAGCGCGGGTTGTGACTGCGAGTGGCCTGATTGATAGCGATGGCAGGGGCTAGGCCCTCGATGCTGCGGACCTTCGGTCGCGGGAGCTGCTGGAGGAACTGCCGGGCATAGGTGGAGAGCGACTCCACATACAGGCGCTGGCCCTCGGCAAACAGAGTATCGAAGGCCAGCGACGACTTGCCCGAGCCGCTGATTCCGGTGAAAACGATGAGCGAGTTCTTAGGCAGGTCGAGGTCAATCTCGCGCAGATTGTGTTCCGCTGCGCCACGGATGGAGATCACATCGGACATCAAGAACCTCTGCCAGTAAGGAGGCGGCGACGCCCCCAGTCAGAGCCGGTCGCGTTGAGTTCAACACCACTCTTGGAGGCCATCTTACTCGAACATATATTCTAAGTCAAGTTGGCGGGTTCCCTACGGAAACTCAGCGTGCCCGGTGCGCTGGGACGTTGCGGATACGGATAGTGGCGTGCTATAATGGCTGGGCCACTGGTATCAAGACTACGGAGGTCGTAAGGGATGGCTGGACACTCAAAATGGGCTAACCGGATTCATCGCAAGACGCGCCAGGACGCCAAGCGCAGCAAGCTGTTTGCGAAGCTGTCGCGCGTGCTAATAGTGGCCGCGCGTGAAGGTGGCGGCAATCCTGATATGAACCCGAAGCTGCGCCTGGCCGTCGCCCAGGCCAAAGCAGCGGCGATGCCCAACGACAATATCGAAAACGCTATCAAGCGCGGCACGGGAGAGATTGAGGGGGCAAGCTACGAGAATGCTCTCTACGAGGGCTACGGTCCTGGCGGGGCGGCATTGATGGTAGAGGTTCTCACTGACAATAAGCAGCGCACGGTGGCCGAGGTTCGCAACCTGCTTCGCAACGGCGGCGGGAATATGGGCGAGGCCGGCTGCGTGATGTGGAATTTCGAGTCCAAAGGTGTCATCGTGCTGCCGAAGGATGCCGTAGATGAGGAAACTCTCTTCGACACTGCCGTCGAGGCCGGCGCTGAGGATGTGTTGGATGAGGGAGATACCTGGGAGGTCCGCACTGACCCACAGGATTTCGCGGCTGTGCTGGAGGCCATCCAGGCGGCCGGTCTGGAACCCGACCGGGCCGAGGTGACCATGATACCCAAGACCACCACGCCTGTTGACGACAAGGAAGCGCCAAAGCTGCTGCGCCTGCTTGACAACCTCAATGAGCACGATGATGTGCAGCAGGTATATGCCAACTTCGAGGTGTCGGACGAGGTGCTGGAGGCAGTGGCGGGCTAGCTGCGATGGGCAGGATGCCTGTCCTACCGGACCCCCGTTGGCTAAGCAAAACATGCAAGGGGAGGCGAATCAATGACAAAGACATGGTGCGCTGTGATTGTACCTGGTATCTTGCTCGCTGTTGCGGCAGCGTTGGTACTAACGCTACTGCTGGTGAAACTGTTGTGGGCCTGGACGATTCCCGATCTTTTCCCGGGTGCTGTTGCCCAAGGCCTGGTAGCCGGTTCAATATCCTGGTACACTGCATTCAAGGTCGCTATCTTTGTCGCTGTACTGGCTGGACTGGCAGGTGTGCGACGCAGAGAGCATTCGTAGCTTCACAGTACACACAAGATCCCAGAGCTAACAGCTACTATGCGGCGGGTTCCTTGAGGGCCCGCAACTTGCACAACAGAGGAAGCGTGACAAGGCCTGATCAGCCCAGCTTGCCTCGGGAGGCGTTGCATTCACAGATGCAGTTCCTGAACGAGTCGCCCCATGAGCCGTTCCATTTCGATACCTGGGAGCAAATCGAGCAGCGCTGCGCCCAGCTAGCTGTGAGTCTGCCTTACGACGACGACATCTCGTCTCTGCTCGAGCCTCTTGACATTGGCGGCTTCACTCTGCCCAACGCCTTGGCGATCCACCCGATCGAGGGCTGCGATGGCGACAGCCACGGATGTCCCCAGGAGTTGACCTTCCGTCGCTATCGCCGGTTTGCTGGCGGCGCCGGGCTGATCTGGCTGGAGGCAACGGCGGTTGCCCGCGAGGGCCGCGCCAATCCGCGCCAGCTTTGCTTTGCACCAGAGAACCTCGGCAGCATGAAGCAACTAGTGGATGAGACCCTTCGGGCCGCACAGGAGGTCTTCGGGGACCAGCACCGACCGCTGCTAGTCGCGCAGCTCACCCACTCCGGCCGCTACAGCAAGCCCGCAGGCGTACCAGCGCCCATTATCACCCATCACTCTCAGCCGCTCGATTCACGCCAGAAATCCACTCATCAGTGACGCTGAACTCCAAGCCCTGCAAGACAACTACATTGCGGCCGCAAAGCTCGCCCGTGACGCAGGCTTTGAGGCTGTAGATATCAAGGCCTGTCACGGATACCTCATCAATGAACTGTTAGCATCGCACACGCGGGAAGACAGCAAGTATGGCGGCACCTTCGACAACCGCATACGGTTCATGGTTGAGGTCGCGCAGCGTGTTGCGCGCGAAGTTCCTGAGATCATCATTGCCACCAGGCTCAACGTGTACGATGCCCTACCTTATCCCTGGGGGTTCGGCATGCCTACTGATGGCAGCATGAGGCCCGACCTCAGTGAGCCGGTGCAGCTCATGCGCGCGCTTATGGGCGCAGGGCTGAAGTTTGTCAACATCGCCTTCGGCAACCCGTACTACAACCCCCACGTCGAGCGACCGTATGACACGGCTGAGGCAGGCGGCTACATACCTCACGAGCATCCGCTCGTGAATGTCGCGTTGATGTGCGACCTGACGCGCCAGGTCCACGAGGCGCTGCCTGACTTGCCGTTAGTAGCCACGGGGTTTTCCTGGCTGCGCCAGTTCTTCCCGGGTGTGGCAGCCGCGATGCTCACGCGCGGTTGGGCGCAGGTAGCCGGTCTGGGGCGCGGTGCCCTGGCTTACCCGGACTTCGCGAAGGAGCTTCTGGAGCGAGGAGAGTTGACACCCAGCCGGCTCTGCATCACCTGCTCGTCGTGCACCCAGATTATGCGTGACAGCGGTCGGGCCGGCTGTGCAGTGCGAGATTACGAGATCTACGGCCCCATCTTCCAGCAGGGCCGGATGCGGGACCCAGCAGTTATGCGTGAATTAGCCGCCCAGTGCCGCGAGTGCGCTGCGCCGACCTGTGCAGAGGGCTGTCCAGCGGGTGTGGATGTACCAGCCTTTATACGCGCCATCGCCGACGCCGATGAAAAACGCGCCTACCAGATACTGCACGAGAAGAACCCCCTGCCGGAGATTTGTGCGTACGCATGCCCTGCGGAGGGCTACTGTGAGGGTGCCTGCGTGCAGCAGCACATTGGACAGGGGGCGGTGCCGATCCGGGCGTTGCAGCGTTACGTGGCGGAGCAAGCACGGACCGAAGGCTGGTGCAGCTTACGCGTGCCTGAGGCGGAGACCGGCTTCAGAGTGGCCGTCATTGGCGCTGGCCCGGCCGGCATTACCTGTGCCATGAGGCTGCTGGAGATGGGGCACAGGATTACAGTCTTCGATGCGCTTGCGGACTATGGAGGCATACCCCGTTATGTGATTCCTGACGAGCGTTTGGACAGCAAAATGCTCGAGGCAGAGCTACATGCTATCCTCGCGGGCGACAGCCAGAGCCGCCTCGA
>JALGTI010000205.1 GCA_029821455.1 Candidatus Zipacnadia bacterium
TCAGCCATTCCAGGGGCATGCTCCACTAGACCGGTAAGGAAGTCCGCTGTGTCCTGCGTGCTTTGATAGTATTCTAAGATACAATGTTCAAAAACACAATGTTTGAATATGTAGAAGATTAAGACGCACCGTTCTGAGTTCGACTGACCATGCCAACACAGAAGATGTCAAAGCTCATCGCACAAGCCGGAAAAAGCTGCCCCTCGCTCTTGTGAAGGACGGCTACACGTTCTGCTGGCTGCCCGGCGACTCGAAAATGGTTGAAATGCCTTCTGAACTGCGCTCTTCCAAGTTTACTGATGCTTCCAGACGCGCTCGGATTCCTTTTTGCGTGTTGGGGCGCGATAGAATCGTTGAGACGCCACCGGACCAATCTTGCGGATGACCTCGACAATACGGCAGGGGTCCGAGAAGCCACTCGTGCCGATGAGGATGGACAACCTTTTGGCCAACACAATGCTGGCCCGGACGTCCGTCGGAGCCTGAAGCCTGTGGTCATCGCGGAAGCGGCTCTCATACCACTGAGCGAGTGTGTGTTGGTCGCCTCGGGCACGGCGGGATGGCGTTCGGCGGAGGGGGGCATGACGGTGGCGGAGCTATGGGTAGGCAATGGCGTGCCATTCGTGAGCCGATCCGGCTCCTTGGGTCCTGAGCCTCAATGATGGGGTGTATCCTTCGGCAGCGTTAGCTTTCCGCTGCCAGACCCATCAGGCCCGTGCCGAACACGCAGGCATCCATATCACTAAGATTGGCTGCGATCTCCGGGCGGAAGTCCATCTGAGCAAGAATCTGCTCTTGGATGTCAATCCCCGGGGCCACTTCGGTCAGCACAAGCTTCCCGCCTTGCAGTTCGAATACAGCGCGCTCCGTAACGTACAGCACCTGCTGCTCTTTCTCGGCCGCATATTCGCCGGAAAAAGTCACGTGTTCGACGGCTTTGATGAACTTACGATGTTTGCCCTCTTGGACAATTGAAAGTGTGCCATTGGCGACATCTACCTGTAGACCCCCGGCCGTGAAGGTGCCACAGAAGACAACCTTCGTGGCGGTCTGGGTGATATTGATGAAGCCACCACAGCCTGCAATACGGGGGCCGAATTTGCTGACATTTACGTTCCCGCCGGCATCAACCTGGGCCATGCCGAGGAAAGCCACGTCAAGCCCCCCACCGTCATAGAAATCAAACTGTGCTGGCTGGTCTATCACCGCTTCAGGATTGGCGGAGGCCCCAAACGAGAGGCCGCCTGCGGGGACTCCTCCGGTCGGCCCGGCCTCTACGGTCTGGGTCAGGCGCTCGGCGATGCCCTCCTCATTGGCAACGGCGGCCACACCCTCAGGCATACCGATGCCCAGGTTGATTACGGCATCCCCGGACAATTCGAGAGCAGCTCGACGTGCAATGATCTTGCGTTCGTCCATCGCCAACGGTGGTATGTCGCCGAAGGGCACTTTGACATCGCCGCAATAGGCGGGATTGTAATCTTCGCTGAAAGTCTGCTGATGCTGTTCGGGCGGTGCCACAACAACGGCATCCACCAGAATGCCAGGGATTATCACATCGTGCGGATGGAGGGTGCCAGCGGCGGCCACGCGTTGGACCTGGGCCAGGACGATCCCGCCGCTGTTTCGCGCCGCCTGCGCAATGGCCAGCATCTCACCAAACAGCGCCTCGTGCTCCATGCTGATATTTCCACGCTCATCGGCGGTCGTGCCTCGCACGAGGGCTACGTCAATCGGGAACGCGTGGTAGAATAGCCACTCCTTGCCACGTAATTCAATAAGCTCCACGAGGTCGTCGGTAGCCTTGTCGTTGAGCTTTCCGCCATCGCTACGCGGGTCAACGAATGTCTTGAGGCCGATGTGGGTAATAAGCCCGGGCCGGCCGGCGGCGATCTCACGAAAAAGGTGGGAGACAACGCCCTGGGGCCAGTTGTACGCCTCTACCTTTCCTTCGACCGCGAGTGCCCCCAGTCCCGGGCACAGACCCCAGTGGCCGCCGACGATTCGCTTCAGGAGGCCCTCGTGGGCGAGGTGATCTATCCCCCGCCCCTTACCATCGCCCTGCCCGGCAGCGTAGACGACCGTGAGGTCATGCGGGTGTCCCTCGGCCAGGAAGCGCTGCTCAAGGGCCGCCGTCAAGGCCTCCGGATGGCCGGCCCCCACGAACCCGCCGCAGCCGATGCTCGCCTGATCGGGAATTCGGGCCACAGCTTCCTCAACAGAGACGATTTTGCTGGACAACTGACCACCCCCGTGAAGGCATAATCAAGCTGCGTGAACTAGCATAGTGCTGAACCGATCCGTGTCGCTCAGGCTGTCGCCCAAAGCACGGCGACGCCGTGCTTTGCGGTTCGTAATTCGTGGTCATCGGTCACTAGATCGGCTTGATGCTGCTGAGCGCAGGCGAGGGCAAAGGCATCCGCGTAGGAGATTGCAAAGCGCGCTTTGAGCCGCGCGGCCGCCCAGACCAATTCGTTGGAGGCAGGGATAATCTCCCAATCAAGCCCTTGCAGGAAACGCAGGTACGTCTCTGCCGTATCCTCGCCGCGCTTCCTGAGGATGTTATAATAGACCTCCCCGATGTTCACAGCGCAGATGCCGCCCCACAGCTCGCGATCACTGATTTGGTACAAGAGCGAGGACACGTAAGCCTCCCCAGGTTCGCCCTGCAGCCACGCGATGACCGCAAAAGCATCAAACACGACCCGCTTCATCCCGTCGGACCTCCTCGGCATGCTCTTGAGTCAACTCGTCCAAGATGGATGGTCCCTTGCGGAGCGAGCCGCTCAGGAAAGCAACCAGATCCTTAGGCATAGGTCTCAAAACCACCATATCGCCGCGCAAGGTTACCTCGACACGCTGCCCTGGCTCCAGCCCTATCTGGCGGCGAATCTCGACTGGTATGACTATTTGACCTTTGGCCCCTGTCGTCACGATTCTTCCCACTTATATCACCAGTTTCCAACTTGATGCGAAAAGTATAACCATTCGATGCAGGTTAGTCAAGAGGTCGGCCAGCCGCACTGCGAGCAGCGTTTGGGGCCTGTGGCCGAGGTCAAAGCCTTCGATGATGCACCGCTCACATGTACAGCCCGCCGTTTACCGACAGCACGTGGCCGGTGATATACGACGCCTCGTCAGATGCCAGGAATAAGGCCGCATTGGCGACATCCTCAGGCCGACCCATCTGTCCCATGGGGATCGTCGCCACAATCTGCTCGATAACGTCGTCAGGGATGGCCTGCGTCATTTCCGTATCAATGAAGCCGGGGGCGATGGCGTTGACCGTGATGCCCCTGCGGGCGACCTCGCGGGCCAGGGATTTGGTGAAGCCTATCAGGCCCGCCTTGGAGGCCGCGTAGTTAGTCTGCCCAATGTTGCCCATCTGCGCGACGACCGACGAGATCGAGATGATGCGTCCATAGCGGCGCTCGCGCATATGGCCGATCACAGCACTTGCGCAATGAAAGGCCCCACTGAGATTGACGGCGATGACCTTGTCCCAGTCCTCTTTTGCCAGCTTCTTGAGGGTCTTGTCGCGGGTGATGCCAGCGTTGTTGACCAGGATATCCAGCTTGCCAAACGTCTCGATGACCTGCCCGACCATCGCTTCCACAGCGGAGAGGTCGGTGACATCCGCTTCGACGCAGATGGCCTGTCGGCCCAGAGCTGTTATCTCTTCTGCGGTCTGCGCAGCCTCGGCGGCATTGTCCCGCCCTTCCTCAACCACGTAATTGACCGCGATGTCACAGCCGTCCTGGGCGAACCGCAGGGCGATGGCCTTGCCGAGGCCGCGCGATGCACCGGTAATCAGCGCCGTTTTGCCTTCTAGAGCCAAGTTGGTCATTGCTATGTTCCCCTTCATTGCATAGCTTGGCAGGCGAGCCGCCTGCCCCACGCGGAAGGCGAAGCTCATTCGCCATACTTGTAGAACCCCTCGCCGCTCTTTCTGCCTAGCTTGCCGCACTCGACCAGCTCAGCAAACTCGGAGGGAATCTCGAACCGTGCATGCCCCGTCTGCGCGTGCAGGGAGCGCAAGACAGCCAGCATGACATCTAAGCCCACCAGGTCCGCCGTCTTAAGAGGCCCCATCTTATGGCCCAAGGCTAGCTCGATAGAGCTGTCAATTGCCTCAGGTTCCCCACCTTGCACCCACATGTCAATGGCGGCAGAGACCAGCGCCCCGAAGGCGCGATTCACCATGAATCCCGGGATGTCTGGCGAGATTTGAGGGATTTTGCCCATTCGCTCACAGAGCGCGACCGTCGCTTTAGTTACCTCCGGCAAGGTCTTTTCCCCTGGAATCACCTCGACCAGCTTCATCGCTGGTGCCGGGTTGGAGAAGTGCATTCCAATGAAATACCCCGGCCGGCCGAAGAGATCTGCCAAGCCGCTGATGAGCAGGGTGGAGGTGTTGGTGGCCACTGGGACGGTCTCGCCAGCCAGGTCGGTCACCTGCCGCAGGACCTCCGCCTTGACCTTAATGTCCTCGAACACCGCTTCAATCACCCAATTGGCCTCGGCCAAGGGGTCGTACGTCGTCTCCCAGGTGATGAGGGTCTTGACCTCTTCGGCCTGTTTGGCGGTGATCTTCTCCCGTTCAATACCGCCCTGGAGGGACTGGTCCAACAGCTTCTGGCTGCGGGGGATTGCTTCTTCGAAGGTGTCAAGCAGGCAAACGCGGATGCCAGCTTGGGCGGCGACCTGGGCGATACCAGTGCCCATCGTGCCCGCTCCGACGATGCACATTGTGTTGACTTGCATCTTCATTTCTCCCGTTCAATCGCCATTGCCATAGCCATCCCGCCGGCGGCGCACAGCGTCGCCAGACCGAGCCTGAGATCGCGCTTTTCCATCTCGTAAAGCAGCGTTGCGACAATACGGGCACCGGTCGCGCCGATGGGGTGACCGAGTGCCACGCCGCTGCCATTGACATTGACCTTTTCTTCGTCCACCCCAAGCTCCCGAATGGCTGCGACGGTCTGCACCGCAAAGGCCTCATTGAACTCGATAAGTTCGAACTCATCTACTGCCACATTCAGTTTGGCCGCGAGCTTGCGCACCGCATCCACGGGCGCTAGGTCCAGGGCTTCTGGTTCGTTAGCCGCCGTAGCAGAGCCGGCGACAGTGGCTCGCGGCTCCCAGCCCATTTCCCTGGCGCGCTCCTCCTCGACCAGCAGAAGCGCCGCCGCACCATCGTTGATGCCCGAGGCGTTGCCAGCCGTAATGCACCCGTCCTGCTTGAAAGCGGGCCTCAACCCAGCAAGGGCCTCCATAGACGTTTCCCGGGGATGTTCGTCCACCGCGCAGGGCTCATCTTTCTTGCGGGGTATTGGGACGATTTCATCAGCAAACCTGCCGGTTCGGAGGGCCTCTAGAGCACGCTGCTGACTACGCAGGGCCCAGGCATCCATCTCCTCCCGGGTAATGCCCGTGCGTGCCGCGATCTCCTCCGCGATCATGCCCATACCCTTCCCGGAGACCGGGCACAGCAGGCCCTCATCCATCACGCCGTCAGCAATGGTCACACTGCCCAGCTTGTGGCCCCAGCGCATCTCCCTGAGATAAAAGGGGACGTTGCTCATGCTCTCAGTTCCCCCGGCGATGTAGATGCTGAGATAAAAGGGGACGTTGCTCATGCTCTCAGTTCCCCCGGCGATGTAGATGCTCCCCTCACCAAGCGCAATTCCCTGACCGGCCAACTCAATCGCTCTCATCCCCGAGGCGCAGGCGACGTTGACCGTCGAGCCGCAGATTGTGACAGGCAAGCCTGCCTGGACCGCCGCCTTCCGCGCAACGTTGATGCCCGATCCGCCCTGGATCACGTGCCCAAAGATAACTTCATCCACCTCATCCACCGGGACATCATTGCGCTCAATCAGAGCCCTTACAACGTGAGTCGCCAGGTCACCGGCTGAGAACTCCGACAGGCCTCCGCCGAACCGTCCGATCGGGGTGCGCACCGCATCTACGATGACTGACTTGGGCATTATCTATTTCCCTTTCATTAGTAGCGCGCGGGCAACACGCAGTACATTGCCGCCAGTAGTCTTCTGGATATCGCTATCCGAGTACTCCGACTGAACCGTACCGATTGTGAAGACGGACTAATTGGTCCACGCCTTGCTAAGCCTCCGGTGCTCTTGCGGCCATTCTGAGGCAAATAGAGGATTCTTTGGAGCTCATGAAACTTGCTACGTGATCCGTCGCGGGCAATGTTTCGGAATCTGCCGGTTCGCTTGCTCTGTTG
>JALGTI010000206.1 GCA_029821455.1 Candidatus Zipacnadia bacterium
CTGCCGCGTGCGTCCGGTTGCATTAGGCGCGCGGTCGCCGTAGAGTTTGCGCACCGAGAAGATGCACTGCGCCTCAATGGGACACTCCTCGGAGCACTGCTCTGGCACGTCCGGGCGCGGATTGAAGTGAGACCGGCTCCCAAACGAGCTCACCCGCACGCAGGGGGCATCCACTAGCCAGTTGAGTACGTCCATATCGTGGCAACATTTCTCCAAAAGCCAGCCTCCGAGCACTGCACGCCGGTTGTAGGTGGGGTGTCGGCAGTATTCCGCCCAGTGACTGGGTGCGAGTGCCTCCTTCCACTCGATGGAGAGCATCTTGCCGAGCTGTCCCGCCGCGACCACTTGCTTGAGCTTGACGAAAAAGGGAGTATAGCGTAGGTTGAAGCCGACCTGTAGCCGGATGCCGGTTCGCGCGGCCGCCTGCACGATGTGCTTGGCACCGGCGAGGTCAAGTGCCATCGGCTTTTCGAGGAAAACCGGTACACCAGCTTCCAGACAGTCGCAGGCTATCTCGACGTGGCTTGAGACCGGTGTGGCGACGAATATGCCGTCAAGGTCGGGACACTCATTCAGGAGCTCCTTGTGGGTCTCGAAGCAGCGGCTCTGGGGCATTGAGAAGTCATCCTGGAACGCCGCGCGGCGCGTCTCAACCGGCTCTACGACTGCCGAAATTTTCGCGCGATCGGAGAGCTGGGCAACCTCCGCCGCCAGGCTCCACCCCCGCCCTCCTGTGCCAACAAACCCAAGCTGATGAACCGTCACATTACTTGGAGCCTTTGGCGTCATTTCTATTCGTCTCACTTTCCGCTCTCCGGCTGGTCCTTACGGCCAGGGGAACAGTGGCGCATTCGTGTCGAAAGCGAACGATATTGTCGTCCAGAAGACCGCCATAAAGAACTCACCGAATATCAGGCCCAGGAATAGGGGACGCAATTGCATGTAAATCCGGGAGCCGCCGTAGCGCGTGATGATGCTCTTGGCAACCCAGGCAACCAGCGCAGGGAACCAAAAGACGATCATTATCCAGGTAACCGAAAGCGCCGCTCCCAGGGGATGCAGGGGCCACCACACGTACAAACGACGCATCATACCCAGGAACGCACATAGCACAATCCCCAGCGCAAACCAAATCGGCCGGGAAGGCTGGTATTCATCCACGCCTTCCACGAGGGGGGTATGCTCGCGCCAGAACTGGATATTGTTGCCTCGATAGGTGTAGCTGTACATTGTGACTCCGCCGCGCTGGTAGCTGAGGGCGAGGTGGATATAGCCGGAGGCCAGGATAGCGACAAGAAGAACGACAACAACGACCCAGGCTAGCTTGCGGCGCTGGAGATGCACCCCATCAGCCATGCTCTGGGCATCCAGCATCCCGGTAAGCGTAATGCCGCGCAGGTCACGACTGAACAGCGCATTGCTGAAGGCAAGCAGAGTCAGATTGGTCGGGCCGACCTTGCTTCTGCGTCCGAAGTAGCCCCAGACATCAAAGGGCGTAAAAGAGCCTTCGGTCATCGGCACACCTGCATCGGATGTGGCCCGAGCCATTATCACCGCCTGCACAAACATATAGATGCCGAACTCCACAAGTGCAACCGCTACACTGCCCCCGGCCACATACCACCAGATGACTATCCCCACTACAGCCAGCCCCACAAGCCATGCGGCCGTACGAAAGCCAACTAGGGTGTTGCCAGCGTCAGCTTCGCCACGAGCTTGCCGCTGCCAGATGTCGCGTACCCGTACCCAGCCGGTGTACACCATCAAGCCGACCAGGGCAAAGCACACTCCGGTCGTCTCATCAGCAACGAACCGTGCGCTGGCCGCATGCGCTGCGCCGGCTACCGGCCCCACCACAATGCCGGCTACCAGCTCCTGGAATCGCGCGAACAGAAAGAAAAACCACAGACTCAGACTCATCTCCGAGGGCAACAGGTAAAACAAGCCCACCCCGGCAAGTGAGAACCACATTGTCGTAGTCCTAATATTGGTCCACGGCATCCCCTCGAATCTGAGCTGATGGTATGGAGTGATGTGCGGGAACTGGGGCCAGATGGCGTGCAGGCCGTTCATGCCGAAATACAGCACCGGCAGCGCGAACCCAATCCACATCAGCTTATTGCGCAGGAAATCATCCACGCCAGTCTGCTCGGTGATGAGCTCGAGGGGCAGGCGCGTCAATGGGAAAGACAGATGCTCTTCATCAGCCCAGAGCTTGTAGACCACCGCGGCCATGCCCATAAACGCGGTGTAAACGAGGCCGACCAGGATGAGCCAGACACCGGTGGGTAGCAGCCAGCTTGCCCACGGGACAGAGCCGCCGGGTCGTAAGCCCTCGTAGTAGTACCTGACCAGGGGTTCAATCGTGCTTCGCTGCGTATCCCAGGGCACCAGCCAGGGCTTGAGATGTCCGAAGAACAAGTCGCGCCAATGATTGGCCGGAGTGGCGAAGTAGCTCAGGCCAACCTGGGCGGGGTAGAGGTCCTCGGTCAGTCCGCGAGAAGCAATCATCGAGGCCAGAACCATCATCACGTAGATGACTGCCAGTTCCGCTGGCCGCAACCCCAAGCCCGGCCAGAGCCATCCCACAAGGCGATTTGCCAGCACGACCAGAAACAGCAAGGCTACAGCAACCGGCGGAATCTGCAGAAAGCCAATCATTATGGTGCCAGTGACATACTCCGCCCAGGCCACAATAGCGCAAACTGCCACGCCCATCACCAGCCCTAGCACAACCGCGCGGGGGGTGATCTTCGCCTCCACGTGAACCGCAGGAGTTGGCGTAGCAGTATGACCCGGTGAATCTATCGGCATCTGTTCGGCCCTGGGAACGTATCTGATCTAATCTGGGGACGAATTCTTCACAAAGCATTTCGCCATTGTGGGGTGTTTGACCTTGTGCAGCGCGTTTCGCCTTTTGTCCGAGCAGGTACCGTGTGCTTGCAGGCATAGTGGGTGGAGGCGGCGAAGGATCAAACCAGCTTGTCAGACTGTCGAAACGGTGCTGTGGCCAGTTCAATATACCAGGAGGTCCCTAATGAGACGACATAAGACTTGGTTTGCAGTGTTGATCGGCCTGGCAGCGGTGGTGATCGCTCTCGGGCGCTGTGGTAACAATATGCCAGAGGCTGCCAACGCAAATGAGGAGATAGCACTGCCGGCACCGGAGACCACAGGGACGATGTCGGTTGAGGAAGCAATCAGCAAGCGGCGTTCGGTGCGCAGCTTCCAGGATCGTGAGCTGTCTCTGGCAGAGGTCAGCCAACTGGCGTGGGCTGCTCAGGGCATCACCGCCCCTACACGGGGCTTGCGGGCCGCACCATCGGCCGGCGCACTGTATCCGCTGGAACTGTACCTGGTTAAGTCTGATGGTGCATATCACTACGTACCGGCTGGCCACAAGCTGGTCAAGGTCGCCAGCGAAGATCTGCGTGGCAGCCTGTGCGCGGCGGCTTTGGGGCAATCCTCGGTGCGTGAGGCGGCGATGGATGTGGTCATTGCGGCAGTCTTTGAGAGAACCACGGGCAAATATGGCGAGCGCGCCGCGATGTACGTGCACACGGAGGCGGGACACGTCGCGGAGAATATCCACCTGCAGGCCGTGGCGCTGGGGCTGGGATCAGTGCCCATCGGGGCCTTCAATCCGCAGCAGATAAGCAACCTTCTGGCACTGCCGACCGACCAAGTGCCGATCTATCTCATCCCGGTGGGCTATCCACGCTAGCCATCAGCCGAGGTGTTTCAAAGCTCGACCGCCTGCCCGGTCTCGGCAGCGGTCTCGATAGCGCACAGAATCTTCGTGACCGCCAGGCCATCTTCGCCTGTTATCAGCGGCTCTGTGTCATCGCGCACGCACTCCACGAAGTGGCAAAGCGCGTGGTATACAAAGCCCCACGGCTGGCCCATCACCTCGCCAAGTAGCGGCGTGCCCATGGTCAACTGAGGCCCTTGATCGCCGCTGCTAGCCTTCACGTAGCTAGGCTGCACCGGATCAACATTCACATAGCCCTTGGTGCAGATGAGCTGGAACTTGGAGTCAACCACCGAGGGCAGTGACTCTGGCAGCACCCAGCAGGATTCCAGGTTTGCCACTAGCCCGCTTTCGAACTCCACCGTTGCCTGGTAGAAGTCGGGTGTGTCTATGCCCATCCCCTTGAGCACGCGGGAGCGGCACACGGCTGTCACGCGCGTGGCCTCGCAGCCTGCATACCAGCGCACGATATCTAGCCGATGGCATATCAGCCAGAACGGCAGCTTCGTATTCGCAGCCCAGGAAAGCAGCTTGGTGGGAACAAAGAGCGTATTGCTGAGGCGGGCGTAAATGTAAAGCGGCTCGCCGAGTTCGCCCGCGTCCAGCGCTGCTTTGGTCCCGGCAAAGCTGGGCATCCAACGGTTGCTCCAGTTGATCATCAGCTTGGTGCCGGCCTGCTTCCAGGCGCGGTAGATGGCCTCCGCATCCTCTACCGTAGTCGCCATTGGCTTTTCTAATAGAACATGCTTGCCGGCAGCGAAGGCTGCCTCCGCCGCCGTGCGGTGCAAATGATCGGGGAGGACGATGGACACGGCATCCACGGGTGCCTCGGCGAGCATCTCCCTGAAATCTCTGAATGTCTGGCCGACGGAGTATTGCGCGGCCTGCTTGGCCAGCAGCTCTTCATCGAGGTCGCAGATGGCGGTCAGTTCAGTGTCAGGACATGCTGTGTAGGACTTGAGGTGATTTTCGCCGTGGCCGCCAACGCCAATTACGCCTACTCTTACCTTGTCGCTCATCAGAAGACACCATCCAAATAGCATAGTTGTGCAACACGGTTGGAGGGCTGTGCTACCTATCGGATCCCACGCTGCGCCACTGGTACCGCCACGAACCAGCGCAGCTCCGCCCAGGCCCGCTCACCCCGCCCGGCCTGCTCAATGTCACTGCTCAGTTGGAGCAGGAATTCGTACAGCACGGACAGGTCGCGCAGATATGAGGGCACCATATACGCCGGCTTATTCGCCTCGATGATCGCCATCGCCTCAAGCAGCACTGCGTGCGCATCCTCTACATCAAGATCTACGCTGCCCGATGCTTGTATCTGTTCCTGAATCTGGCGAAGCGCATCAAAGAAGACGCCATACGCCTCTATCCGTGCCGCTTCAGCGAGCAGGTTTCTCGACAGCTCATCAGTCCGGCCGGCCAGCAGTTGCTGGGCCCGCTTGCCTGCCTGGGCGATCAATTCCAGGTCCGAACCGCAATCGGCCAACTCTGCCAGCGGCTCCTCAGGATAGTGGCGGGGGCACGGCTTGTTCGGGCGAGGATAAGTATACACGTAGTAATTCAGAATGCCATAGGCCTTTGTTTTCGCAGCGCAGTCGAGCCAGCGAATTGCTTCCAGGACATCTTCATCAGCGCGCACCTGCGCCCACTTCTCCTCAAACCGATGCACCGGCCCTGCACCCCGGAAGTTCCAGGCATACTCGGCCAGAATGTCAAAGTCCAGGCCCCAGGCCGGGTCGAATACGGAATAGGAGACCGCACCCTCGGCACCTTCGGCATAGCCCATCCCCAGCATCAGGGCGATGTTCTCCTGATGCGGCTGGTACCGGGACCAGTTGAAGTAACAGGTCATC
>JALGTI010000207.1 GCA_029821455.1 Candidatus Zipacnadia bacterium
TTCCTGGTTTATCTTTCCCACCAGCACCATCTGGGCAATCTCCATCGTCTCCTCATCGGTCACGCGCCGGCCCTCCACGAACGTGGGCTCCTTGCCCATCCGCTGCATCATCTGCGATATCTCCGGCCCGCCGCCGTGCACAATCACCACCTTGATACCCACATAGTGCAGCAGGGCGATGTCCTGAGCCACGCTGCGCTTGAGCGCCTCATCGGTCATCGCTGCGCCGCCGTACTTTATCACGAACGTCTTGCCCGACCACTCGCGGATATACGGCAGCGCTTCTATCAGTGTCTTGGCAGTCTGTTCCAGCTTTTGCATTGTGTTCAGTCCCCTTCGGGGTCCGAGACTTCGCAGACTTCGCCGGCCGCGTTGCTGCGCACGTACTCCGGCGTCAGGTCACAGGTCCAGACCGTCGCCACCGCGTGTCCGAGACCCAGACCCACCTCAACGCGGACTTCCTTGGCCTCCAGCGCCTTGCAGCCCTCGGCAAGGTCATAGTCGGCCACCTGCCCATCCCAGGCGGTCATTCCCTGGATGCGGATGGTCACATTGGCCGGGTCAATGGATACGCGCGAGCTGCCGATGGCTGCCGCGACGCGGCCCCAGTTGAAATCGCCGCCGTAGATTGCGGTCTTGACCAGATTATAGTTGGCCACAGCCTTCGCGACCTCGCGGGCCTGCTCCCAGCTCTCCGCGCCGGTGACCACAATTTCGATGAACTTGCTGCAGCCCTCGCCATCGGCGGCGATGTTCTTGGCCAGCGTCTGGGTTGCGAAGTTCAGCGCCTCGCGGAAGGCAAGATAACCATCATCCTCGGCGCTGGTCAGCTTTGCGTTGCCGGCCGCGCCATTGGCCAGGATCGCCACCGTATCATTGGTGCTCATATCCCCGTCCACCGTGATGCAGTTGAACGAGCACTCCACGGCCTCCCGCAAGGCAGCCCGCAGAAGCTCAGCGTCAATGGCCACATCAGTGGTCAGGAAGCATAGCATCGTCGCCATATTCGGGCAGATCATCCCCGCGCCCTTGCAGATGCCGCCCAGCCGGCAGGTCGTCCCAGCGACCTCGAACTCGACGGCCACGAATTTGGGCACCGTGTCCGTGGTCATTATGCCACGGGCTGCTTCCTCACCCGCGTCCTCGCTAAGTTGCCCCGCTGCCACCTCGATACCCGAGGCGATCTTGTCCATTGGCAGTTGGTCGCCGATGTGCCCGGTCGAACAGACGATGACATCCTCCACCTTGATGCCCAGGGCCTCACCGGCCAGCCGCCGCATCGCCCGGGCGTTGCGCATACCTTCCTCGCCGGTGGCGGCATTGGCACACCCGCTGTTGGCCACCACAGCCTGCGCCACACCATCGGAGACGACTTCTTGGGTTACGTATGTCGGCGCGGCGCGGAAGGTGTTAGTCGTAACCGTAGCAGCGGCTGCCGCTGGTTGGTCAGATAGGATCAGCGCCAGGTCATAGGTGCCGGGTTTGATTCCGCAGTTAACGGCTGCCGCCTTGAAGCCGCGCGGGGCAGTGACTGCACCGGGTATTCGGCGAAACTCAGACACTTCCTTAACTCCTTTCTTCAACTCTCTCTTGAACATCGAGCTACGGCCACATGCCCGGCTGGTCTAGAGCTGTCGTTTCATCCCATCCCATCATCAGGTTCATACACTGGCACGCGGATCCCGACAGGCCCTTGATTAGATTATCAACCGCTGAGACCACAACCAGCCGGCTAGTGCGGACATCCTCAGCCAGTCCGATGTGACAGAAGTTAGAGCCTGACACATGCTTGGTACGTGGCAGCTTCCCTGCCGGCAGCACCTGCACGAAAGGCTCCTCAGCATAGAACTCTTCATATACGTTCTGTGCCTGGTCCAGCGTCGTGCCCTGGGCGAAGGTTGCATAACAGGTCGAAAGGATGCCCCGGGTGATGGGTATCAAGTGTGGGGTGAAGGTTACAGTGATTTGACTGCCCGCGAGCAGCGAGAGCTCCTGATCCATCTCCGGTGTGTGGCGATGGGTGCCGACAGCGTAGGCCAGCAGCGACTCGTTGGCCTCCGGGAAGTGATAGAGCAGGTCCAGCTTGCTGCGCCCGGCCCCTGAGATGCCGGTTTTGCTGTCAATGATGATGGTATCGGCCTCGATCAGTCCTGCCATAACTGCCGGGGCCAGGGCCAGAATCGCGCCCGTCGGGTAGCAACCTGGCACCGCACACAGAGTTGTGTCGCGGATCGTGTCACGGTGCAGTTCCGGCAGCCCATAGGCCGCCTGCGAGAGTAATTCCGGTGCGTCGTGCGGCCGGTAGTAGGCCTCGTAGGTTGTCACGTCTTTCAGGCGGAAGTCGGCGGAGAAATCAACCACCTTCTTGCCTGCTCTCACTGCCTCAGCTACCATGGGAATGCCAACCCCGTGTGGCAAGGCAAAGAACAGCAGGTCGGCCCGCTCGCAGGCAACTTCCACCGAGGTTTCCTCGATGGGGAGCTTGATGCTCCCGAGCAGATGCGGGTACATATCGGTGACATCCTGGCCGGCGGTAGTGCGCCCACCCAGGTAAGTGATTTCCACCTCAGGGTGAGCCAACAGTATTCGCAGCAGTTCTATGCCACCATACCCGGCGGCGCCGAAGATCGCAATCCGTGTCATCTCTATCCTGCCTTTCTCTGCGGTTCGACAAGCTCACCGCAAGCCTTTGTCTGTCGTCGTCTGCCTCTCTCTGCCGTTATCTGCCTTTGTCTGTCGTTGTATGCCTTTGTCTGATACTCTAAATGCCGCCCCGGAGGGCGGCATTCAATCTGCACGCACGGGCCGAGGCACGTCTCACAATGTCTACACGCGCCTGGCTCGTCCGATGATGTAATCAGCATTTTTCATTGAGTTATTGAGTTGCCGCAGGACACGGCCCCTTGCGACGCACAGAGCATAGCACAACCTGCCGCGCGGGTCAAGCCTCTCCGCCCCTAGAAGAGGTACTTGTCCTCTCAAAGCGCGCATCCCGCTCGGCCGATCGTAAAGCAGCGGTCAAGCTGGCCACCTTCCGTTGGGTCACCTGCCGCGCTCGCTTGCAAATATCCAGCTCTGCTCTGAGCACCTTAAGCCGGTTCTCCAGCTCCTGTATCCGGCTGCTGGCCCGCTCCAAGATGGAGGCGACAAGCAGAAACACTAGGGCCGCTATCAGCAAGGTCAAGGTAATGGGCAATAGCCAGACATCCGCCATTGGGCACCTCCGTTGGCAAAGCCGGCGCTAGTCATGGCCAAGCTGCTTGTATGAGGATGACCGAGCGCGGGCACCACGCATGAATGCCGCTTCATAAGCGCCTTGTGCCTCTACTGTCTACACTGGCAGCAAGAAACTTGCCAGATTTGGGGTCGGACTCGACCTGGCTGCTGTCATCACCCTCCCAGCGACTCCAACACCGCGATATTCTCGTCCGCCAAGTAGGCTGTCACAGGAGTGTCCCTGTCCGCTTGCGTGTACTCGTAATTGTTGGCCGCCACGGTATTCGCGGCTTCAAGCCAGGTAACCGTCGAACGCTGTGAGGCCTGCCGTGCGCCTTCAAATCCGTGGTTCTTGCTAGCAAATGCTGTGTGGGGCAGGAATTGTTGGACGGTTCGAAGAATGCTGCAATTTGCAAGGATCCCTGTAGGAACGTCAGCTAAGGCCTGCTGCATTTTGGCCGTGACAAGGAATTCGCCTATGCCACGGGGAATTGTATCTCAGCCGGTGCCGCCTTGTCAGTTGGGGGTGCTGTGGGGCGGGCACTGACACTAGCTTCGTCGCTGTCTGTGCATCAAATTCAAGAAGAGTCAGGAGACAGAGATATGGCAGGACGCACCTATGATCTAACACCCAAAGAAGTTGCACGTGTCAGCACCAAGTATCGGGAGATTGCCACCCAGATACCGGTGCCCGAATCGCTGCCTGTTCTTAAGGACCTTCACGACTACGAGCCACTCTCAATGAGGGGCCAGCCACCGGTCATCTGGGATCGGGCCGAAGGCTGCTGCGTTTATGATGCCTACGGTAACAAGTGGCTGGACTGGAGCAGCGGGGTGCTGGTCACGAACGCCGGCCACGGCCGAGCGGAGATCATTGAAGCAGTTTGCAGGCAGGCGCAGCATGGCCTGCTGCACAACTACTGCTTTCCCAGTGCAATTCGGGCCGCGTTAGCCCGGAAACTGGTGGAGATTACTCCGAAGAAGCTGGCCAAGGCCTTCTTGCTTACGACCGGCGCGGAGACCACCGAGTGCGCCATCAAATTGGCTCGCACCCACGGGTGCGCTGTTGGCGGGGATGAGAAAATCGGGATAGTCACCTTCCAGCACGCCTTCCACGGCCGGACACTGGGTGCCCAGACTGCCGGTGGCATTCCAAGCCTGAAGGCCTGGATTGTGAAGCTTGATCCGACATTTATTCAGGTACCCTTCCCGGACGGCTTCCGCTGCCCGGACACAAGTTTTGACCTGTTTTTGAAGAGTATTGCGGAGCAGGGCTTCAGCCCGGAGAGAATCTCTGGGGTTATGACTGAGACATACCAGGGCGGCGGCGCAAGTTTCGCCCCGCCCGAGTACATCCAGGCGTTGGCCGAGTGGTGTGAGAAGCACGACATTGTGCTGATTATGGACGAGGTGCAGGCCGCCTTTGGGCGCTGCGGGAAGAGATTTGGGTTCGAGCACTATGGCATCGTGCCCGATCTAGCCTGCTTCGGCAAGGGGATTTCCAGCAGCCTTCCCATGTCCGCTGTCGTGGGACGCGAAGACCTGATGGATCAGTATCCGCCCGGTTCGATGACCAGCACGCACACGGGCAATCCCATCTGTGTGGCCGCGGCTCTGGCCAGCATCGAACTCATTGAGAAAGAGAACCTGGCGGAGAATGCGGCGGCGATGGGCACCATTTTACACGAAGGCCTGAATGCGCTAATGGAGAAGTACTCGGCGGTGATTGGCGCGGTGCATGGCAAGGGTCTGGTGGCGGGCGTACATATGGTGCAGCCCGGTGGGATTGAGCCCGACCCGGATTTGGCCTTTGACATCGTTCGGCTCTGCATGGAGAAGGGGCTGCTGATGTTCAGCCCGGTCGGCTATATGGGAGCGACGGTGAAGATCGCGCCGCCGCTAATGACGCCAGAGGACGCCATCCGTGAAGGGCTCGAAGTGCTGGACGAGGCCATCGGGAAAGCGTTGCAGAGTCGAGCGTAGTCCAGAGAAGCATAGGGATGAGTTGGGGCTTAGTGTGTAGCCCTGACATATACCGCCAGTCCAAACACAACGCAACAACATCAATTGCGCAAGGCCGACATTCCTAGAGGGAGGTATAGATGATGAGTTGGGACGGCAAGCTCAATGCATTAATCGTAGGGGGCGGGATGATCAGTCAGGAAGTCATCATCCCGACCGTTTGCCAGGAACGCAAGCGGGGGAAGTTTGACAACATCGCTGTTTCGGCGCTGACCGGCAGCGTCACCAAGGTTGTGCGCGAGATGTTCCCGGAAGAGGAGATGCAATTCTATCCGGATCCGACTGAGGTGGGCCTGGATTTGGACGAACCGCATCCCGACCTGTTCACGCAAGCGATTGACGAGATCGGCGACCACGGTGTTGTGATCGTCGCCACGCCCGACCACTTCCACACCCCGGTCATTATGGAGGCGCTGGAAGCCGGCAAGGACGTCATCTGTATGAAGCCGCTGTGCCTCAAGGTCGAGGAAGCGCACGAGATAATCAAGTACGCGGACGCGGTCGGCGGCTATATTTATGTTGACTACCACAAGCGCCACGACCGGGCGGTGCGGGCAAAAGGCGAGTTGGGCGAGGCGCTGTACGGGCATGCCTGGATCGAGGAGCCTAAGTACATGGCGCTCGATGTGTTCAAAGACTGGGCCGCCAAGTCGAGCCCCTTTGAGTACATTGGCACTCACTATGCCGATGTGTACTACTACGTAACCGGCTTGATGCCCAAGCCAAGTCGAGCCCCTTTGAGTACATTGGCACTCACTATGCCGATGTGTACTACTACGTAACCGGCTTGATGCCCAAGCGCGTCGTAGCCTTCGGGCAGAAGAAGTTCCTGCCCCAGCACGGCAGCGATGCCTATGATGCAGTACAGGCTGTTATTGAGTGGGAAGATGGTTCCGCGTTCTGGATTCAGACCTCGTGGGTCTGCTCCAACAAGAACTCGGCGATGACCAACCAGGGACTACAGTTCAGCGGCACCAATGGCGAATACTGGGCCGACCACAAGTTCCGTAACTTGCACTTCCTGACTGACGACCAGGGCTTTGACCAGTACAATCCCAACTTCTATAAGGCGTATGATTCCTTCGATGAAGAAGGCGGGATCGAGTGGGTCGGCTATGGCTATGAGAGCATTCGCCAGGGCATTGACGACATCATCGCCCTGCACAGGGCCATCGAGGGCCTGTCGCCGGAAGAAGCCCTTGCCAAGCGCAAAGAGATGCTCAAGGCCTGGGAGCCGCTGCGGACCTGCCCGCGCCAGGCGCTGGTGGGGGTTGCCATTAATGAGGCAGTGCGCATAAGCGTTGACAACGGCAGCGTGTTTGTCGAATTCGACGAGAACCTATACCCACATATCGCTGAGTAGGGGCAATAGGACGGAGCGATAGCGCCGCACGATGGCACTTACAGCCATAAAGCTCCGGCCAATTACGTTCTCAAAGAACATCCCGGCCACGACGAAAGTCAGGGTGCAAGCATGAGGGGGGGTGACGCTAGCGTCACCCCTCAAGAATGGCTTACCTAAGCCATTTTGGGCGGGTTCTATGCTGAGTTAAGCCACCAAAAGATAGAACATATGTTCCATAGGAATACATCAGCTTCACCCACCATCGCCCGCCTGTGTTAGACTATAGTGGGCAAGCCCCCTAACTCTCTGTGCTTGTAGGAAAGAGGGAATCTAGCCCCGTTTCCCCCTCCCTTCCCTTCGGCAGGTTCAGGGCAGGCAGGGAGGGGGCAAGGGGGTAGATTGGATAACGGCAGACAACGCCAGACAACAGCAGACAACGGCAGAGACTACGGTAGGGGCGGTTCGCCGATGACCTCCTCCCGTAGGACAGGCATCCTTGCCTGTCCATCTGACGACCGCAGGCGAGACGCCTGCGCCACCGGTGGCAGCGACATCTTGCCAGTACATTTCGACTTCCTGCTTCCACTGCTCAACCAGTTGGTCGCCTTTGTCCATATCAGCGCCGATTTCAGCCAGGGCGCTCTTGTGGTTATCCACGATGTCGTATGGATAGAAGGCCCCTCGGTTTATGCAGGTGGTATGGTGGCTGATGACCAGGTCTACTGGCTTGCCGCTCTGGCGTAGGGCATGAGCCAGCAACAGTTCGGGCTCGTGAATCTCGATGCCGACCAGTACTGAATTGACTTGTCGGTCCAAGGGCCCATTAATGATGCGGGTATCACCGAAAGGATTGTCGAGACGCGCGGTGTCGAAGCTGGCGCGCTGCTGCGGGCTGAGGGCCTTATATTCGGCCCGCGAGGCTGCCACCTGTTGCCTGCGGAACTCCTTCCCCCGGAAATCCAACTCCATCCCCACCTGGATAGCGGTCCGATAGATTTGCTCAACGGTCATTTGCTGTGCCTCCTGGCTATGGGAGTGCAGACTTGACCTCCCACATCGCTTGGCCTTCGACAGTTTCCAGGCGGAACTTGATACTCTGGGTCTCATCAGGCCACTTGACGATGGCGCCAAAGAACTCGTTGTCCTCAAAGCCCTCAATGTCCAGGGGAGGCGAATCCCAGGGGAACAAAACCACCACAAAGCGGCACTCCGTGCCGGTGGCTTTGACGCGCATGCGCGGGAAGTCACCCGGGTCACGGGTAGGCGTCTTTGCTACCTCTTGCATATAGCGGTGCTCGATGATGTCCTGCTCGAAGGTGACCTGCCCTGGGCTTGCGACGTGCACCCCCAGGGACTTCTGCTTACCGATGACGCGGAAGGTCTGGTCATCTTCCACGCTGATGCTGTAGCCATTGCCGCCGATGAAGATCCAGTCGAAGGTGTGCTCGCCCTCCGGTATCCGCAGATCATCGGCGATAACCAGGTACCAGGGGTGACCTTCGCTCTCACGTATAAAGCAAGCCTGGCGAGAGGCCTGACTGCACCCCTGATAGCTACTGGTCAGGTCCAAGCGGCCGTATGCAGCAATGGCGTCTTCGATATCATAGTGCGTCAGTGCGGCCCTGTTGGTACGCTCAAAACTGCCCGTGACCACGCCCTGGCCGTCAATGAGCACCGAATTGTGCCGCGCGGTGGGGAGCGCGCCATAGCCGATGTCCACAGCAAAGGCCTCGCCCAGGGCGTGAAGGGTGAAGTTGCCCTTGTCTGGACAGCCGCCACAGAAACCTGAGCCGGCCATCAAGGAGAAGCGATAGTCGTCAGCGTCCCAGCCGCTTCGCACCACCAGCGTGCCCAGGTCGCGGAAGACCATATCGTTACTCATGCCAAGCTCAGTCGGTGAGGCGCCTTTGAGATCGGGGTCATACCACATCAGCAATTCGACCAGGGTGTCGGCTGCGCGCGCGGTGCCGCCGCCTCCCCACAGGTCAAGGGCGAAGCGGGCCAGGCGGTCCTGGTGCAGGCCACACATCGCCAGCAGCAGCGGCCCGCTCATCGCGTCGAAGCACTGACCGGAGGGGGAGATATGGGCGCCGCCGGGCAGGATACTTTGCAGGTAGTATTTGGGGATATTGCGCAGGCGCTTGTTGCCGGCGAGGTCATACTCATAGCCGGCCCTGCGCAATATGGCGGCCAGTTCACAGACCCAGCCTGCAACGCCACCATAACCCGGCCCCTCAAAGGTCCCGCCATCGCGTCCTACTTGCAGATCGAAGTAGGCCTCGCAGCCCTTGACGCACTCTTCCAGGCGCTCCTGCAGTTCGGGCTGTTCGATCTCACCGTAGATTGAAAGCATCCCAATGGCGGCGCCCCAATAACGGTGCAAAGACTGGTTGGTGGCTGCACCTGAACGCCAACCTTCGGATCCCGGCCCGAAGGTGTGGTCAATGTAACGCTGCTTAATATGCTCGGCCACGAGTTGGCGCTGTTGGGCAGTCATCAGGTCATGAACCGCATCAAAGCAGTAAGCCATGCTGCGCAGCACGCTGGCATAATCAAAGCTCGCAAACCATCCCTGATAGGGCTGCCCAAAAACAACACCGCCAAGCTGCTCACCGAGGTTCTCCTCGCACACGGTGATCATCTCGTCGCGGGCGAAGTCGCGGGCGAACTCGCCATACTTTTCATCGCCGGTCAGCAGGTAGGCGAGGGCCAGATTGTAGAGGGTTTCGCTTACCAGGTATACCGTCTTGCGGGTACGCCAGCGCTCGTCGTCCTCGCGCTCGCGGAAGTCCACGTAGCTGTCCGACTGAGGGTCAATGTAGCCGTCGCAGGTAGCCCGCAGGCCCGGCAGTTGCCCCTGCAGCTCTGGCAGCTCTAGTTTCTGATGCCACTGGGGCAGCTCTTCGGTGGAGATAATCAGTCGGGGGCGGTCAGGATATTGTTGCCAGTAATCATTGGCTTGCACGGCATAACCTCCTGTCAGTAGTAGTGTCAGGTAAAGGATATTTGCAGCTAATCTCATGCGAATCTCCTCCTCGCACAGGTTCTACCCGTGTCAATCATTAGCGGGCCTTTCGCCTTGTTATCCTCTTGTCCTTCGTCGCGATGGCAATAGTACACCTATTCAGACAGTCGTACAATAGAATATAACGTGCGGGGGCGGCAAAAATCATCAAGGTACGCGATGGCTTGATTGCACCTGTGCCGTATGCGCGAAAACTGGCAGGAGGATAAAGGGCGTGACCCTTTGGCCACGCCCCAATGTAATGTCCACGTATTCTTGGTCGGTGAGAGCCTCACCGGCACCTCTGCTGGCCCGTACCAATGCAGGCAAGGGCCAGGTTTTCCAGCGTTTCGCTTACAGAAGCCACTCTATGGGGAGCCCATACGCGGGTACCAATTATACCCGCAATACTCAAACCCCGTCCCCGGCGCTGGCTTGGCCCACTTAGCGTGACCATCTACAAACACGTGGTTGCAGCCGTCGTTGTGAATTGCTCCGGTGCGCCGGCCGCACGACGAGGCCAGCCCGTCCGCGCCATTGATGCAGTGTCCGCAGACCCCATAGTCTCTGCTTTCTGCCATCATGATGCACTCACTTGGATTCAGAACATATCCAAGGCTGCGTGCCCGGAAGTCGTAACCCATTCCTCCCCGAATTGACAGATATAGGTTGGGATAATATGATGGGTTCAATTTGGTGGTTGGGCAGACCCAAAGCTGGTCGTTGTTGATGTACGGCCCCAGTAGGTCGTCCCAATAACAGTAGGGATAGTTATATACAGGTTCAGTGGGCTGGTAGAGGGGGAATACTTCGTCGTAGTCCTGCGCGTACATCAGCACCCCCAACCCAAGCTGCTTGATGTTGGACAGACAACTGGTCTGTCGTGCCTTCTCCCGCGCCTTCGCAAAGACCGGAAACAGAATTGCTGCCAGGATCGCGATGATCGCGATCACCACCAGCAATTCGATCAACGTAAAACCACTCCTGGGCTGAGCTTGTCGAAGCCTACGCATCGCAATCTCCTCCTTGTTGGGTAGTAGCATTGTGCACATCAAACGCGCACAATAGAATTATAGCAGAGGGGGGGGTACTTGTCAAGCGGTTTTTATTTCTTTCTATTTGTTTTTTGTGGTGGTAGCCTCCTGCCGGCCTCACCCCCCGGGCCCCCTCTCCTTGCAGGAGAGGGAGAGTCTAGGCCGGTTTCTTCCTCCCTTCAGGGAGGAGGTCAGGGGGTAGGTTGGATAACGACAGACAACGGTAGAGACTGTGGCAGGGGCAGGCGAAGGCCTGTCCTACCCGGGTTGTGCTTGACGGGCCGGGGCGATATGTGCTATTCTCTGGGCAACTGAATACGGCCGAAGACAGCCGGTTCCCCGTGTGGGGTTTAATGGGCAAGCTAGCCCGCCTGCCGAGGTCGGGATGAGAATGCAGCGGCAGCACATCCGCTGGTAATGCTCTTGCTTCTATACGGGAGCCCCGATTTCGGAGGCTCCTGTTTTGTTTTGAAGAATTCGAAGTTATGCAGTAGACAGACACAATGCTTATGTATGACGCTCTGGAAACAAGGAGGTGAGTGGATGCCAACAGCACAGAAGGAAGCAAGAGTAGCTCAACTCAAGACGGATCTGGAGGCGGCCGGGGCCATCTATCTGACCGAGATGAGCGGCCTGGACGTGCAAACGATGTATGAACTGCGGACCAGACTGCTCGAGGCCGGTGCACGATTGCAAATCGCCAAGAACCGGCTTATGAAGCTGGCCATGACCGGCACCGAGGCGGAGGGCCTGACGCAATTCCTGACGGGGCCTACTGGCATACTGTTTTGTGGGGAGGACCCGGTCTCGCCTGCCAAGGTCATAGTAGACTTTGGCAAGGCGCACGAGTTCATCGGGATAAAGGCGGCTGTGGTGGAGGGGCGCGTGTACGATCGAGAGCAGGCACAGAAGTTTGCCACCCTCCCGTCCAGTGACCAACTACGGGGAATGGTGGTATCAGGCTTCGCCGGGCCGTTGAACTGTTTGGTCGGAGTGCTGAATGCGGTAGTGTCAGAGCTGGTCCTTACGCTGCAGGCTGTAGCAGAGAAGCGTCAAGAGCAGGGAGCCTAGCCTGCTTCCAGGCGTTTGCCTGCTGGATTACCCATATCGCGCAAAAATAGTATCCGACTGTGTAAGACAGACTGCTAGAATCTACTTGGAGGAGACAAAAATGACAGTTGATGAGATTATCGAATGCGTAAATGGTTTGAGCGTTCTGGAGCTTGTGGAACTCAAGGATAAGCTTCAGGAGCAATGGGGTGTGACTGCTGCGGCGCCGGTAGTGGTGGCCGCCGGTGCGGGCGACAGCGAAGAGACAGCCGAGGAGGAACAGGTCAGCTTCACGGTGAAACTTGCCGACATTGGCCCTGAGAAGATCCAGGTTATCAAGGCCGTGCGCGAGATCACGAGCCTCGGCCTTAAGGAGGCCAAGGAGCTGGTCGAGTCCGCTCCGGATGCTAAGCTAGGCGAGGAGGTCACCAAGGAGGAAGCGGAGAATATTAAGGCGAAGCTGGAAGAGCAAGGGGCTACAGTGGAGATTACTTAGCGGGTGGATCGCTCTTGCTGGGGTGGGAGGAGCGTGGCTGGTGAGGGGCGGCAGGTGCTGCTAAAGGCGACGCGGCAAGAGCCGAGCAACAAGGCAGGGGGCACGAGTTGATGTTCCAGGCAGCCGATGATGGATTCATTGTCAGCCAGATCGAGAAGCTGGCAGAATTGCCGACCTTTCCCCCATTCTCTCACGCGTTCTACCGGCTAATCGCCCAGTACGTTGCTAAGTGCGATGAGTCAGCAGATCGGCTGCGGGGACTGTTCGCGCGGTTCTTGAGTGGCGAACTGGCGTATCACCAGGGAATGGAAGACATGGTGAGGCGTGACCAGGTCAGTGTCGGCGACCTGCAATCGCTGTCGGACAAGCACCGCATTCATCTCCGGGCGCTGCTGGAGGCAGCGCACCAACCCACTGAGGAGCCCGAGCAGGAACTTGTGCGACACCTGATACTGGCCGAGACTCATTACCACCTGCGGGAGACTGATAGGGTAGTGGCACACCTGGAGTGGGCAGTGGCGGCAGGGGCCGAGCATCCATTGGTGTTCTTTGCCCTAGGGTACAACCGTTTCGCCCTTGCGCTGGAGACTTTTGTGCGCCCTGGCGACAATCCCGACGAGTGGCAGATCATAGATTTCGCACGCTTTCAGGACGCCTGTCTGCAGGTCGTGTCGGCCTTCGAGAATGCCCTGGGAGGCGATGCAGGAGATAAGGGAGTGTACGGCTGGATTGTCCGCGTACTGCGCACCGCCGGCTTTCCAGAGGCGGCCGAAGAGGCTATGCAACAGGCCGGTGAGTTGGCTGACGAGTTTGAGAGCGACGAGGAGGAAACGGCAGACGAAGTATGGGAGCTAGAGGGGGAAGAGCTTCACGCAGAGGAGGGACTGCCGCCTATCAGCCGCGAGGAGATCGAAGCTGCCGGCGAATCGCTGAAGCGGAGCTTCAGCGTGGATGAGCTAATGCGTCAGCGGCCGGATACCAGCGAATAGGTTGTTGTAAGGCTTACCTACCTCCTAGCCCCCTCCCAGCTCGCCCTGAGCCTGCCGAAGGGAAGGGAGGGGGAATAGAGGTACCTTGGCAGGCGAGACGCCTACCCCACGCGTTGTGTTCCCGGCTCCGTCTATGCCATCTCTATCTTCACATCTTCGGCCACGCCCCCGAGGATAGTGTAATCAGTGCGCACCTCCTGCAGGATCGAACCTGGCACAAACTTGTTGACCGGGCCGTGGGCCACTAGCCTGGCGATGAAGCTTTGCCACGCCATCGAACCGGGTGGCCCGCACGTCCCGTCCAGCCAGAAGCTGCGATGCTTCGCACCGAGGATGTCGGCCGGGGCGATGCTGGCGGCCTTGGGCGGTACCCACGACCAGTCGCCGCTGAAGCTGTGCAGGGCGTTCTGCATTATGGTCATCGGATGCAGCTCCACGATCTGGGCGGTGGCCTTCTTATACTGGGCCAGGGTCTTGTAGTTGTGACCCATGTGGGACTCCCAGAAGGCGATGTGGCCGCACCAGCCGATCCCGCCATAGCAGCAGTCAGCCCCGCCTTCATCAGCGATCATCCGGGAGTAGTCCTTGATATTGTTGGTATTGGGGAAGTGGATGTTCTCTTCCTTAGGGCGCAGCCTACGGTCAATCCGCCCGAAGAAGTTCTTCATCATCGCCGTGGCGAATGACCCCTCCCAGTCCGGTGGAGCCGTGTTGCCGTTTTCGTCGGCGTACTCATCCATGTTGTAGGTGATGAGGTGGCTGCAGTCCAGCTTCATCGCGTTGATTATGCGGGCGACGATAGCAAACTGTGGCACCGGCCCCACCGGCAGTATTAGCACACACTTGCGCCCCTCATCACGTGCCTGGACGATGCGGGTGACGATGTCGGTGGCAAAGGCCCCGTAGAACTCCCTTGTTAGGGTGCTTGGTGATCTGGCTCTTCTTGATGGCTCGGACTTTGGCGCAGACCTTCGGGTCCTGGAAATCAATGAACTTTGACAGCGCGGGCATAAAGGCCATTAGTTGTTCCTCCCTTGCACGGCTTGATTAGGTAGTGCCCAACTCATCACTACACCATCTGATTTCCTCCCCACTGCCCATTCTACCTTCAGCAAATCGCTTCGCTGTTCTATCTAGCCACACACGCCATATTGCTTACAGGCTTCGAAGTAGGCGACGATGTTCTCTCTTGGCGTTCCCTCGCGGAAGCTATCAGAGCTCCGGATGATGGAACCGCCACCCGGCTTGGCAATTTTCATCGCCTCTGGCACAGTTTTCTCCACCAACTCCGGCGTACCATGCT